>CANDFU010000175.1 GCA_947384095.1 uncultured Roseburia sp.
GTTTGCCCTGGGATATTATTATCACGTCAATGCTACAGCTTATGCCTGTGTGGATATGGACGAGATGATGGTGTCATATTACCGGAAATCGGAGCGTCTTCTGATGAATACCGGATGGCGGGATGCGTTTCTTGCCTCGGCATACTATAATATGGGTTCCGTCTATGTGGCGATGGAAGAATATGAAAGGGCCCTGTCGTGTTTTGAACGGATTACCATGGAGGCGGACAAGACAGACAGGGATGCCTTCCTTTTATGGCATAAAAAGGCATGGGCTTATCTGGGGCTTGGCGACAGGGAAGCGGCGATAAAGTGTATCGGTCAGATGGGACAGATGGCGTGCGGCGGGATGGATGAGGCGGACACACTGATGTATGATGAGATCCGGATGCGCGCCGGCATTGCGTTTTGTCCGGATACGGATTATCTGGATACGTTGGAGCGCCTGGCGGATGTTCTTAAAAAAAAGCGGCCGTTTGGATTTCTGTATTCGTATCGCAAAATCCTGCGGGCCGCCTATGTCGGCAGGCGGCAGTATCGGAAAGCGCTGGAGACGGAGCTTCTGCTTTCGCGGGAAAAGCAGAAGGAAAATCATATCTGAAACAGTTTCCCGGAAACAGTGAAATAATCTGCTTAAGAGGCAGTATAATGGATCAAATTTCTCAAAACGCAGCGCTTTACGCTGCGTTATTTTATGTATAAAATAAAAGAAGGCCTAAAGCAGATGTTTTGTGGGCGGTGTCTGCGCAGACGCTCCGGCATAGGAGGAAAGAATGAGAGAAAAAAATGGATTATGGACGAAAGATTTTACGTGTATTACGTTCTCGACCGTGCTGAGCGCGGTCGGAGGAGAGGCGATGAACCTTCCGATCAGTCTTCTGGTGTTTGACGAGACGGGATCCACGCTGTTGTCGGCGCTTGTGCTCATCTGTGGCGTTCTGCCCGATGTGATTTTTTCTGTGCTGGCGGCGCCGCTTATCGATAAGGGAGCAAAAAAGAAATGGATTGTCGTGCTGGATCTTCTGGCGGCGGCGGTTTATCTGGCAATGGGGGTTTTTATTTCGCGCTATCCGTTTCATTATGGGCTTTATCTGGCTTTCGTACTGACGGTCGGGACGATCTCTGTATTTTACCGGCTGGCCTACGACGCCTGGTATCCCGCGCTGATTGCGCCCGGTATGGAGCAGAAAGGCTATGCGGTGAGCAATCTGGTTTATCCCCTTGTGATTATCGCCATGTCGCCGGCCGCTGCATTCTTATATGAGCGGATTTCGATGGGGCAGATTTTTTATCTGGTGGCGGGCATCACGCTGGCGGCCGTCTTTGTGGAGAGCCTTATCACAGAAGAACGGGAAAAATCCACGGACGGGGAAGCATATACGTTTGGGGCCTACGTGTCGGATCTTAAGGAAGGGCTTTCGTATCTGAAGAAGGAGCGTGGAATCCGCAATATTTACGGATATATGAGCGTGACAAGCGGAGTGTCCGACGGGATTGCAGTCCTGATACAGGCGTTTTATCAGACCAGTCCGTGGCTGACTGTGACCATGCTTGGTTTTCTGCGGAGCGGGGAGATGATTGGCAGGGGGCTTGGCGGTTTTTTGCAGTACCGGAGAGAGATTCCGGTCGGAAAGCGGTATGCGTTTACCAGAATGGTATACACTGTGTATAACATCATGGATCTGATTTTGCTGTACCTGCCTTTTCCGCTGATGTTGTGCAACCGGTTTTTGTGCGGAGCGCTCGGGATTTCAAGCGCGACGATCCGTGAGACGGCGGTTATGAGTTATCTGCCGGAAAAGATGCGGGCCAGGATAAAGGCATGTTTTTATGTAATCTTTGCGCTGGGAAGTATCGTTTTTCAGTTTATTGCGGGGATTCTGGGGCAGATCCTGTCCTATCGGACGGCGGTTGTGCTGTTGTCGGTATTTACGCTTATTTGTATGCTGGTTCTGATCGTGCTTCCGGCACAGGAAAACCGGCCGGTGTATGAAGCGGTCCGTAAGTAAGCTGACGGATTTCAGGAAGACGGGTATACAGGAATAAATATATTTGTTATAATAGAATTGAAAAGATACTTTCCTAGAAATGTCATCCGTGGTATACTAAACGTGTACACTGCGATTTTATGTAAAGCTGTGATATACGGGGGATGATATGTCTGATATACAGATCGGAGAGCGGGTCAGAGAACTGCGCGAGCTTCGGAATTATACACGGGAATCCTTTGCCGAGAAAGTAAATATTTCTGCAAAGTTTTTGTACGAGATCGAGACAGGGAAAAAGGGGTTTTCCGTGGAGGTCCTGCGCAGGATGTCGCAGGTGCTGGCCGTGAGCTGTGATTATATTATGTTTGGCGCAGAGGAAAAATACCCATGGCAGGAGGAGGTTCCCCATGATTTCGGGAAGCTGGCGCCTGCACAGATGGATAAGATAAAGGACATTCTCCGCCTGCTGTATGAAATGTGCGGGACGGATGGGACGTTTTAGGACAGGAAGGTATCTGATTTTGCGGCGTTTTTCGGGCATCCATGCGGATGTGGATATTTTCCTCAACGGCCGGGGGAAATAAAATGTTCTGACACGGAGGTAAGCATGAAAATCGTATATTCCGGCGGAGAGGGAGAGATTACAGAAAAAAAATCGCGCTTTATTGCGACGGTGCGCCCGGTTTCTTCCGAGGAGGAAGCTGTGGCGTTCGTCGCTGAGATGAAGAAAAAATATTGGGACGCGAGGCATAATTGTTCGGCGTTTGTCCTGGGTGAACGTCAGGAGATCAGCCGTTGTTCCGATGACGGAGAGCCGGCGCAGACAGCGGGAAGGCCGATGCTTGACGTTCTGCTGCGGGAAGAGATTCACAATGTGGCCGTCGTGGTGACACGCTATTTTGGCGGAGTGCTCCTCGGAACCGGCGGACTGGTGCGGGCATACCAGAAGGCGGTGGCGGAGGGGCTGGCTGCGAGCGTGATTGTCGAACAAAAAAAAGGGCGGCGCCTTGCGGTCGGGACGGATTACAACGGCCTTGGAAAGCTGCAGTATCTGTGCGCCCGTAAAGGCTTTCTGCTGACGGATACGGTTTATACGGATAACGTGGAGCTGTTTCTGGTGGTTCCGGAGGAAGAAGAGGAGGCCGCGGAAAAAGAGATTGTGGAGGCGACGAGCGGAAATGCCGGGATTTCCTGGGGGGAAGAGGTCTCCTATGCGGTGGTCGGAAAAAAAATAGAAATTTTTTCAAAAAATGCTTGATTTTTTTGAGGATGTCCTATATAATACATTTTGTTGACAGCGCAAAGGGCTATCGCCAAACGGTAAGGCAACGGACTCTGACTCCGTCATTTCCAGGTTCGAATCCTGGTAGCCCTGCTAAGTGACCCGGTGGAAGATTTCCGCCGGGTTGTTTTTTGCACAGGGGTGTATTTTGAAATATGCGGCTGTGATAGTTCTGACTGCGGAGAGGAGACAGATATGTATAGCTTTGAGAGCCGGGTACGTTACAGCGAGACAGACAGCAGCAAGCGTCTGACACTGCCGTCTCTTCTGGATTACTTCCAGGATTGCTGTACCTTTGAGTCGGAATCGCTGGATAGAGGCGTTGACTATCTGCGGAGAGAAAATGCCGCATGGCTTCTTTCTTCCTGGCAGGTAAAAATAGCGGGATATCCGAAGCTGGGAGAAAAAATCAAAGTCAATACGTGGCCATATGATTTTAAAAGTTTTTATGGATACCGCAATTTTTCGGCGGTGGATGCGGAAGGAAAAACGCTTGCCGAGGCAAATTCGATCTGGGTTTTTATGGATCTTCATCGCATGCGTCCGGTACGGATTCCTGCAGAGATGACGGAGGCGTACCGAAATGCATTTGGCGCTCCGCTTTCCGGCGAATGGGAAGAGCGGAGAATCACTGTTTTGGGCGGGGGAGAAAAAAAGAGCCCGATCAAGGTTGCGCGGTTTCATATTGACACGAATCATCATATGAACAACGGGAAATATATTCTGGCGGCGCAGGAGTACCTGCCAAAGGATTTTGTGGCCGGAGGCCTTAGGGCGGAGTACAAAAAGGCGGCTTTGCTGGGAGATCTGCTGTATCCTTCCGTATCGCTCACAAGGGACAGGGCGGATGTGATACTTGCGGATGAAAATGAAAAGCCATATGCGGTTGTGCAGTTTTTTAGAAAGGATGAGAGCGGGGCGTTATGAAGTTAGGACAATATCAGAAACTGGAAGTGGTAAAGCAGGTGGAATTTGGCGTCTATCTTGCGGAGGAAAGGAGCGCGGCAAACCGTGTGCTTCTGCCACGAAAACAGGTGCCGGAGGGAACGGCGGTGGGGGATGAAATTGAAGTATTTTTGTATAAGGATTCCCAGGACCGTCTGATCGCATCGACGAACCGGCCGAAGCTTGTGCTGGGTGAGCTGGCGGTGTTAAAAGTTCTTGAGACCGGGAAAATCGGTGCGTTTCTGGACTGGGGACTGGAAAAAGACCTGTTTCTTCCATATAAAGAAATGACGGCGAAGGTTAACGTGGGGGATGAGGTTCTGGTCACGCTTTATATCGATAAGAGCCGTCGGCTCTGCGCGAGTATGAAAAATCTCTACCATCTTCTCCGGACAGATTCGCCATACCAGGAGGGCGAGTCCGTGAGCGGACGGGTATATGAATTCGGACATGATTTCGGCACGTTTGTGGCGGTGGATGATATGTATTCTGCGATGATTCCGATGTCGGAGGACTGCAGCATGCTCCGGATCGGGGACGTCATTGAGGCGAGGGTGACCGGTGTAAAGCCGGACGGCAAGCTTGATATCACAAGGCGGGAGAAGGCGTATCTGCAGATGGATGCGGACGCAGAAAAGGTGATGTCTGTCATTGAGGCATTTGCGGGTGTATTGCCGTTTACCGATAAGGCTTCCCCGGAAG
>CANDFU010000176.1 GCA_947384095.1 uncultured Roseburia sp.
AGCACCGAAAAAGAAAGGCCGTGCGCCTGATTTACATTGTGGTAAGGATCCTGCCCCAGCAGCAATACCTTTACCCTGCCCAGCGGCGTAAAATGAAACGCATTAAAAATATCATCTGCCGGCGGATAGATCACCGTTTTGTTATATTCCTCTTTTATAAAACTGTAAAGCTGACGGTAATATGGCTTTCGAAATTCTGCCTCAACCGCCGGCAGCCAGTCATTGTCGATCATTGCCATTGCATGTCCTCCATCGTTCTCTCACACTTATCCCGAAACAGCCTTTTCACTGAATCCGCACTGCCACGCCTCTGCCCGCGAGATAAGCTTTCAGATCAGAAATCTCCAGCTCTTTATAATGAAACAGGGACGCGGCAAGCGCCGCATCGGCCCTTCCTTCCGTCAGTGCGTCATAAAAATGTGCTTTCTCCCCTGCGCCCCCGGAGGCAATCACCGGAATCGACACCTGCGAGGCAATCGCCTTCGTAAGCGCGATATCATATCCGTTTTTTGTGCCGTCCCCGTCCATGCTGGTCAGAAGAATTTCTCCGGCGCCAAGCCGGTCGGTCTGCATGGCCCACTCCACCGCATCCATTCCCGTATCGATCCGCCCTCCGTTCCGATAAACGTTCCACCCCGAACCGTCCGGACGCCTCCGCGCATCAATCGCCGCCACGACGCACTGGCTTCCAAACTTATCGGCAGCCCTTGCTATCAGGTCCGGCTGGCTGATAGCAGCGGAATTGACCGAAATCTTATCCGCTCCCTCGCGCAGCAGCGCTTTAAAATCGTCAACCGAACGGATTCCTCCTCCCACGGTGAAGGGGATAAATACTTTTTCCGCCACCCTGCGCACCATGTCCACAACGGTATCCCTGGCGTCAGAGGTCGCCGTGATATCCAGAAATACAAGCTCATCGGCCCCCGCCCTGTCATAAGCCTCCGCCGCTTCCACCGGATCTCCGGCATCCTTAAGATTGACAAAGTTGACTCCCTTAACCACCCTGCCGTTCTTCACATCCAGACAAGGAATGATCCTTTTCGTAAACATACCGAACCTCCACGCCGCTGCGCGGCCTTTCCTCTCTCAGAATCCATGCTGCAGACCGGCAAAGTTCTCCAGTATTTTAAGTCCTGCCGCACCGCTTTTCTCCGGGTGAAACTGACAGGCAAATACCTGATCCCGCTCCACCGACGCGTCAATCGTTACGCCGTATTCCGTCGATGCCGTCACGATATGCCTGTCTGACGCCGTAAGATAATAGGAATGCACAAAATAAACATACGGCCCCGTTTTCTGATCGGTACAAAGATTCCGAAACAATCTGCCATGGCCGGTCAGCGTCAGTGAATTCCAGCCAATATGCGGGATCTTAAGCCCTTCCGCAGATGGAATCCGAAGAATATCCCCGGGCAGAATGCCAAGCCCTTCCACGCCCCCGCTCTCTTCACTGCCCGCAAACAAAAGCTGCAGCCCCAGGCAGATTCCGAGAAAGGGCACACGTTCTTCCACAATTTCACCAATCATCTTATGAAGCTCATATTTTTTAAGCTGTGACATGGCCTCGCCGAACGAACCCACTCCCGGGAGCACCACCTTATCGGCCCTGCGCAGCTCTCCATAGTCCCTGGTAACAACACACGCCTGCCCGAGAAACCGGAATGCCTTCTCCACACTTTTCAGGTTCCCCGCATCATAATCAATAATCGCGATCATCTCTCCACCTTTGTCTCCAGGCCCGCTCCGATCAGAATCCTGTATATCTCTTCGGAATACTCGCCCCTGTCATCGTTGCCATACAGTTCAAGCGCACGCTCTTCCGATATCCCAAAACTGCTGAGCGCCCCGGATGCCTGGCCCCTCAGCTGATCCAGTTCATTGACACAGCCATAATACTCTGCATCCGGCCTGTATTTCTCACACCTGCCAACCGTCCGGATCAGGGAATCCAGCGCCATATCATATACCCGCGACTCCATAAAAGTCTGATACGCACTGTACTGTCCGGCAGCATTTGCCATGATACGGTACCGCTCAAAAATGTCCTGATCTTTTTCTTCCAGCTCCATGCCGGAAATCTTCCGGTATGCCTCTTCATAATTGCCAAGGCCATACTCATGTGCCGCCTCCTCAAAACTGCTGGAATAACCAAACAGATTTGTTCCGATCAGAACAAGCGCCAGAAAAGAACCGGCCATCATAAAAATCAGAAGAACCGGCACCTTCGGCAGCGGCGGCGTATTGTCCCGCACCTTTGGAGGCTTTGGCTTCTTCTCCTTCTTTTCTTTCGGAGGCTTCTTTGCCTTCTTCTCGCTTTTTTCCTTCTTCTTCTGCTCCTTCTTCTCTTTCCTTTCCTTTGCCTTTTTTTCTTTCTCTTCTTTCTTTTTCTTCTTCTTATCGTCTTCAGCGGACGCCTTTGTCTGTGCTCCCGTCTCTCCGAGTTCTTTCAGTATCTGCATATTTTCATCGTCCAGATTTTCGATCCCCGAAGACGCAGCCCCCGGAATCTGAACCTTGCCGTCCTCTTCCTCGTCATCCTCGCCAAAGAAGATCCGCGACAGTTTCTGTGCAAAACTCATGTTGTCACCCGAATCTTTCTTTTTCCGTTTTTTTCGCTTTTTGCCCGAATCTTCCTCCTTTTCATCCTCCACGGGCCCCTCGACATCCAGCGCATCAAAGCCGTCCATACCGGCGTCATCCGGACTGATGCCCTCCCCGCCTGGCACATCCAGATCCCCGATCTCAGAAAAATCGTCTCCGGATTCTTCCTTCATGCTCTCAAAAGCAGACAAAAATCCTTCCGACTCTCCCCCCTTCTCAGACGTATCTCCTATGGTATCCACCATGATATCCATGGCATCATCCGTCTGCGACGGATTTCCCTGATCCGTCATGCTTTCCTTTACGTCACTTACAATACTGTCAAGATTGTCAAGAAACGGATCTTTCGGCAGGTCGTCTCCGGACAGATCCATATCTCCCAGACTCCCGAAGGTATCTTCCTCCCCGATCGCACCCGACTCACCAAGCGCTCCGAACGCATCCGTTCCCTCTATATCCCCGATTCCGCCGGATATACCGGAACTGCCGAAGAAATCAGCTTCGCCGGATATATCGCCGGCCCCGGCATTGTCCTGGTCCTGCATTCCGATGCTCTCCGAATCCCCAAAAGAATCCGAATCGGAGAAAGCGCCAAAGTCACCCATGCCGCCGAACGCGTCATCTGTTTCAAAAACCGGTCCCTCCGAAAAATCACCGGCCCCGGCATTGTCTCCCGGATCTGCAAATCCGACTTCCTCTTTTTCCTCTTTTGGCGGCACGGCCTTTCCTTTCTCCGTTCCGGCCTTGCTGCCTCTGCCCGTTTTACTGCCGATATCATCCTGAAGCTCTCTCTCAAACTGACGCAGAAAATCGTCCGAATCTCCTCCCAGCAGAAGTTCCTGCTCAAATGAATCAAAAAAATCGTCATCCGCACTTCTTTTGGGTTTTTCCTTTAAAGTCGCACGCTCCTGCGCCTCGTCCTCCAGGATCTCATCTTCCCATGAACGTCTTTGGGCCCTGCCATTTTCTACCGAATTAAGTAATCCATCAAGATAGTCTTCTGACTTGCTCATCTGTACCTCCACTTACCTGCAACTTAAATGTGGGGATGTGATAACCATCACATCCCCCTCTTCGCTTCAATCCTACTCCATACTCTTATCGATCAGATCATCTATCGCCGCTACAAGATTGCCGATTTCAGGTTTTGTCAGCTGGGCATCCGCACCCAGTCGTGCACCCTTTATTCTCATTTCCTCATTCACCAGCGACGAAAAGATAATCACCGGAATCTTCTTCATTATGTCGTCGGTTTTCACAAGCTTGGTAAGGCGGTGTCCGTCCATCAGCGGCATCTCGATATCGGTGATAAGGCAATGAACTTTCTCGCGCACATTTCCCGCTCTCCGGTATTCTACCAGCTTATCCCACGCTTCCTGCCCGTTCATCGTGATCAGCAGGTTCGTATAACCGGCCTTTTTGAGGCAGTCCGTGATCAGTCTGCTCAGAAGCGGCGAATCCTCTGCGATCAGAATCGGCGAGTCACACCTCTCACGCTCCGTCATATTTTCCACATCAGACACCTTAAGCCCGGTCTCCGGACTGATATCGGTGACAATTTTTTCAAAATCAAGTATAATGATCAGCTTATCTTCCATCTTGATCACACCGGTGGAAGCGCTGTTCTCTTCCGTATTGATCGTAGAATCCGGCTTAATAATCGATTCCCAGGACACACGATGTATTCCGAGCACCGCATCTACGTGAAAAGCAATATTGAGCTTATTAAAATTCGTGATGATAAACAACCCTCTGTCTTCATTGTTCTCCATCATCCCAAGGCATCTCTTCAGATTCACCACACTAATCATCGTATCACGCGGCATGAAGATTCCCTCAATACATGGATGACCGTTCGGCACCGGCGTAATCGGCTGGTAAGTCAAAATCTCTCTGATCTTAGCTACATTGATCCCATAATGGTTATTCCCCAGGGTAAATTCCAGGACCTCCAGCTCATTCGTTCCTGACTCTAATAAAATATTCGTATCCATTCTGTTTTCTCCTCCCGCGCAATATATCAACGCAATTTCAAAATACCGGTCTGCCCCGTCTTACTCTGCTGTCTGCCGCTCACGGACCGACAGGAAATGTCCTATGTATTCCTTGACGTGCTCCCCTTATTCTGGCACTGCTCATTGCTTCCGTGGACATTATATCATACCTCCGCTTGAAATTGCATCTTTTTTCACAAATTTTCTAAATTTATTTGGTAATTTTCCCCGTTCACCATCACCTCAAGCGCCACAGAATCTACAAGATCGGAAGAGCGTCGTGTAGGGAAAGAGTGTAGGTTATTGTGTAGGT
>CANDFU010000177.1 GCA_947384095.1 uncultured Roseburia sp.
ACGAGCCCTTATAGGGCGGATAACAAACCACCGGCTAAGCCGGTGGTGCTGATTTCATAGGAAAGACCATGTTGCTGTGAAAGCAGCGAATCCTACAGCTAGGACTGCGCACTCGCTGCGCTGTCCGTATCAGCGCCAGAATGCCCGTTTCTGGCATTTTGCGTGCATCCGCCGGGGCTCCCTGTGAAATCCCTTTCTTATGGTGATACCATATACGGCGGCATGGGAGTTTATAGGAAATTGCGTCCTATAAAGCGAAAACCCCCGTTGCCGTGAACCGCTGCTGGCATCTTACCTGCCCGGAATGGCAGCTTACATTGCGGGCGCTTGCAAGGGAAATGATTTCTGATAAAATAATTTAAGAAGTCAGAAGCGGTCAGACTGTTTGGGGAGGTGTGTTGTTTGCGGATTCAGATAGAAATACAGGAGGAGGCGCCGGAGACTGTCGTCACGATCCGATGCAGGGAGAGGACCCCGTATATCGAGAAGCTGGTCGCGGCGCTTAGGATGACGGACCGGCAGATCGTGGCAATGCGGTGTGGCGCAGCGGTGTCGCTGCACCTGGAAGCAATCCTGTATATTGAGTCGGTAGACGGAAAGTGTTTTATCTATACGGCAGACGGAGTGTATGAAACCAGATTGAAACTATATGAGCTGGAACGGCAGCTGGAACCGTACCTGTTTATGCGCATCCACAAGTCCGGCATTGTCAATCTGAAAAATATAGAGTCGATCAGGGCGTATATTGACAGGCGGCTTCTGATTACACTGAACAATGGAGAGCAGCTGATCGCATCCAGGCGGTATGCGGATGATATCAAAGTATTGTTGGGAGTGAAATGATGGAAGAGAGGAAGCGGTTGCCGGATTATCTGGCGGAAATTTTTATTGTGTTCGGCGTCACGCTGGCGGTGATTGCAGTGATGTGTGCCGCGGTGGGGGATGAGGCGCGGGAAGCTTCCACCATGTTTGAGCTGGGAAAGAGAGGGATTCCTCTGCACACGGTCGCGGAGTATTTTTTTTCTTCGGTCTGTGTTACCATCCTGCGTATTGTATTTTTTTCGGATGTGCTTTTTCGCAGAAGGTCTGTTGCAAAGAGGACGGTCGGAATGCTTGCCTCGGTGATTGCTCTTATCGGCCTCTGTGCATATCATTTCGGCTGGTTTCCCGTCGATGAGCCGGAGTGCTGGGGGATTTTTCTGGTCTGTTTCGGGATCTGTTTTGCGGTCAGCGCCGCCGCTTCAACGATAAAAGAACGTCTGGAAAATAAAAAACTGGAGAGCGGATTGCAGAGCCTGAAGGAGAAAAAATATGAAAACATGGATTGAGGCCAGGGATGTCACACATTTTTTCGGGCAGAAAAAGGTGTTGAATCAGATCTCGTTTCAGATAGAAAAGGGAAGTGTGACAGGGCTTCTCGGCCCTTCCGGAGCCGGAAAGACGACTTTGATTTCGATACTGACAGGACAGATTGTCCCGTCTGCCGGTACGGTAAAGACACAGGAGCGGTGTGCCGTCGGGATAATGATGGATAGCTTCGGACTGTATGAGAGGCTTTCCGTCTGGGATAATCTGAAAATATATGCGGACCTTTACCGGGTCCCGTCTGGGAAAATAAGGGAACTTCTTGTAAAAACCGGGATGGAGACGGAAAAAAAGACACCGGTGGGGAAGTTGTCGAAGGGGATGCGGAACAGGGTCAGTTTCTGCCGTGCGCTCTTAAAAGATGTTGACATATTGTTTCTGGATGAGCCGGCGTCCGGCCTGGATCCTGCGTCTGCGGGAAAAATCCATGAGCTGATCCTGCAGGAAAAGCAGGCCGGGACGACGGTTTTTCTGACGACGCATAATATGCACGAGGCCGAAACACTCTGTGATGAGGTGATGCTGCTGAATGCGGGGAAAATTGTGGAGCATGGAGAACCGGGTGAGATATGTATGAAATATAATACGGAAAATAAGATAGAGGTGGTATTAAAAGGCGGTGAGGCCAGGATGCTGCCAAACAGCAGCCGGGGCGCGTGGCAGCTGTCGGAATGGATGCGGGAGGAGCGCATTCTGAGCATACATTCGACAGAGCCGGATCTGGAAGAGGTCTTTCTTACGGTAACAGGGAGGAGGCTGACGGAAGAGTGAAAAATGTGAGGATTATTATGCGCAAACAGTGGAAGGACACATGGAAGAATCCGACGATACTGATTCATTTTATCCTGTTTCCCGTATTGGGAATCATCATGACGGGAATGGTTAAAGAAAAAGATATGCCGCAGGACTTTTTTGTCAGCCTGTTTGCGGCAATGTATGTGGGGATGGCGCCGCTTATCAGCATGGCGTCCATTCTCTCAGAGGAGAAAGAGAAAAATACGCTGCGTGTGCTCCTGACAGCGCATGTGGCGCCCTGGCAATATCTGTCTGGAATCGGAAGTTTTGTGTTTCTGGCCTGCATGCCTGGTGTGCTTGTATTCTGTCATCTGTCTGATGCCGCTGTATCCGGCCAGAAGACTGCATTTCTGCTGATCCTGTCTGTGGGGATTATCGAGTCACTCCTTCTGGGGGCCGCGATCGGCGTGGGATGCAGGAATCAGATGACGGCTGCCTCGGCCGGGGTTCCGGTGATGCTTCTTTTTTCGTTCCTGCCGATGCTCTCCATGTTTAACGAAAAGGCTGCAAAGGTGGCGGAATATACCTATTCAGAACAGGTCCGGATTCTGATCGGCGCGCTGGGAAATGGGAAAATTGCGGCGAAAAGCGTCGCGGTGCTTTTTCTGAATCTGATCATATCCGGTGTTTTGTTCGGTGTGCTGTATCAGAAACAGAGAGGACGAAACAATTTTTTTTAAAAATATCTTGAAAACGAAAATGTGATGTGGTATAAATGTTTCAACATTATAATCGCAAAGCTATGAAAGAGACTCTGATCTCCAGATGTCGACAGGAATACAGCGTCACCGACTGAGAGCGCTGTTTGAAGGAGGGGATACAGGGAACACTCCGGAGCAGACCGGTTGAACAGTATCCGCAGGGCGGACGGAAAGTAGGCCGGTACGTGGGTGCGCGTTAAGCACACAGAGTGGAAAAATGACGGACGGGTCATTTTTCAAAGCGGGTGGTACCGCGGGATTTGAGCAGACGGCTGTGCGGAAAGATTTTTGTGCAGGGCTTTCGGGAAATTTCGCCCCGGAAAAGTAAAATTTACTTTTCCGGGGCTTTTTGTTTCAACAAAGAATCCGGCCCGCCGCAGGCGGAGAATCCGGCAGAGCCGGATTCTTTGCTGGTGTGCGGGGCGCACATGGAGGTAAAAATGGAATATGTAACAGGTGTAGAGAAAAAAGATACCATGGAAATCAGCGGACTGCTCGCAGGCGATTGCGCGGGAAAAAGAGTAAAGGTAAACGGAGCCGTCCATACCATCCGGGATATAGGGGATGTGGCGTTTGTTATTTTAAGAAAACGGGAAGGACTGCTGCAGTGTGTGTTTGAAAAAGGAAAGACCGATTTTGATTTTAAAGAGATCAGAGAAGCGCAGACGATCGAAGCGGAGGGTATAGTGAAAATGGAAGAGCGCGCGCCGGATGGCATTGAGATACGGCTTGAATGTGTCCGCATTTTGTCGGAGCCTGCTGCCCAGATGCCGTTTGCGGTTTCAAAGTGGAAACTGCCGACCACGCTTGAGACAAATCTGGATAACCGCGCGATTGCGCTGCGCAATATCAGGGAGCGCGCGAAATTCCGTATTCAGGAGGGGATCGTCAGAGGATTCCGCGATTTTTTGTACGGGGAAGGGTTCACCGAGATACACACGCCGAAGATCGGCGCGAAGAGCGCGGAGGGAGGGGCGAACCTTTTCAGACTGGATTATTTTCACAGGCCGGCGGTGCTTCAGCAGAGTCCGCAGTTTTACAAACAGATGATGGCGGGGGTGTTTGACCGGGTTTTTGAGACGGCCCCGGTTTTCAGGGCGGAAAAGCACAATACCAGACGGCATCTGAACGAGTATACGAGCCTGGACTTTGAGATGAGTTATATCGACGGGTTCCGCGATATTATGGCGATGGAAACCGGATTTCTGCAGTATATGAAAAAGCTTCTTGAGCAGGAATATGCGAAAGAATTGAAACTGTGCAATGTGACACTGCCGGATACGGAAAAAATACCGGTTATCCGCTTTGATGAGGCGAAACAAAAGATCGCGGAAACATACGATCGTGCAGTCCGCAATCCATATGATCTGGAGCCGGAGGAGGAAGCGCTGATCGGCAGATATTTTAAAGAAGAGTGCGGAGCCGATTTTGTTTTTGTCACGCACTATCCTTCGAAGAAGCGCCCGTTTTATGCGATGGACGATCCGGATGACGAGACGTATACCCTGAGTTTTGATCTTTTATACCACGGAATGGAAATCACGACCGGAGGGCAGCGGATTCATGATTACGGGCAGCTTATAAAAAAACTGGAGCGGCGCGGTATGGAAACAGAGGGGATGGAGCAGTATCTCGCGATTTTCAGACACGGTATGCCGCCGCACGGGGGGCTTGGCATTGGCCTGGAGCGCCTTACGATGAAACTGGTCGGTGAGGACAATGTACGGGAGACGACACTTTTCCCGCGGGATCTGAGCCGACTGACGCCATGAAATCAAAGATACTGCCATAAAATGAAAAAGCGAAGGAGAAAGAGATATGAATCTGCGACAGAAGCTGGAACAATACAGGCCGTACAACGAACAGGAGGATGCCGACAGATCTGTCATGCTTTCCCTGCTTGCCAGGGAAGAGGATATTCTGACGAGAGAAAACAGCACAGATCGGAAGAGCGTCGTGTAGGGAAAGAGTGTAGGTTATAGGGTGTTTGGGGGGGGGGGGGGTTGATTGAAAGGGGGGGGGGGGGGGGGGGGGGGG
>CANDFU010000178.1 GCA_947384095.1 uncultured Roseburia sp.
ATGAGGCGGAGATCCGCGGACACCGCAGGACGTATGTGGGAGCGATGCCGGGACGCATCGTAAACGGACTGAAAAGCGCCGGGGTTAAAAATCCGCTGATGCTGCTCGATGAGGTCGACAAGATGAGCAGCGACTATAAAGGAGATACGGCGTCCGCCCTTCTGGAAGTGCTTGACAGTGAGCAGAACAGCAGATTCAGGGATCACTATGTCGAGATGCCGGTTGATCTGTCGGAGGTCTTTTTTATTGCGACGGCCAATTCCGCACAGAAGATACCAAAGCCGCTTTTAGACCGCATGGAAGTGATTGAAATCAGCAGCTATACCGAGAATGAGAAAGCGCATATCGCCAGGGAGCATCTTCTTGAAAAGCAGACGGCGCGCAACGGCTTAAAACCAAAACAGTTCAGCGTCAGCGATTCGGCTATTGAAAAAATCATTCGCTGCTACACCAGAGAGGCCGGTGTGCGCGGGCTTGAGCGCAGACTCGGCGAACTTGCGAGGAAAGCGGCGCGTGAGATATATGGCGGCGAAAAAAAGAAAATAAAAATAACGGGACAGAATCTGGAGAAGTATCTCGGCAGGGAAAAGTATACGATCGATCAGAAAAATGATCGGGATGAGATCGGGATTGTCAGAGGGCTTGCGTGGACGAGTCTGGGCGGCGATACGCTTGAGGTCGAGGTGAACATTATGCCGGGCAAGGGTGAGCATAAGCTTACCGGCCAGCTCGGGGATGTGATGAAGGAGTCGGCAGAGGCGGGAATCAGTTTTATTCGTTCCGTCAGCGGTGAATACGGGATTTCCAAAAAGTTTTTTCAGGAACATGATATTCATATTCATATTCCGGAGGGAGCGGTGCCGAAAGACGGCCCCTCAGCCGGGATCACGATGGTGACGGCGGTGTTATCGGCAATCACCCGGATACCGGTACGGGCGGATGTGGCTATGACGGGCGAAATCACGCTGCGGGGAAGGGTGCTTCCGATCGGGGGCCTTAAGGAGAAACTGATTGCGGCAAAAAGCGCAGGGATCCGGCTGGTCTGTGTTCCGCGGAAGAACGAAAAAGATGTGAATGAGATTGCGGAGGAAATAAAAAAGGGGATCGAGATCGTATTTGTTGAGAATGTAAAACAAGTTCTTGAAAAAGCCTTTGTCAGGCGTGTGTGATCAGCGTCAGACGGGATGCTTTAAAGAGGAAATAAATATGGTAATTAAAAGTGTAAGTCTGGAAACGGTCTGCGGAATCACGAGCGCGGTGCCGGACAACCGGTTTGGCGAGGTGGCGTTTGCCGGAAAATCAAACGTAGGAAAATCATCGCTGATCAATGCGCTGATGAACCGTAAAGCATTGGCGCGTACTTCCGCACAGCCCGGAAAGACGCAGACCATTAATTTTTACAACGTCAACAATGCCGTATATCTGGTCGATCTTCCGGGATACGGCTATGCCAGGGCGTCTGTTGCGATCAAGGAGAAGTGGGGAAAAATGATTGAGAAATATCTCCACAAATCAAAGCAGCTGAAAGCGGTTTTTCTGCTGGTTGATATCCGGCATGATCCTTCGGCCAATGATAAAATGATGTATGACTGGATGGTTTATCAGGGCTTTGCACCGATTATCATAGCAACCAAGCTGGATAAAATAAAGCGGAGCCAGGTCGGCAGACAGGTAAAGGCAATCCGTGAGAAGCTGGGCGCAGAACCGGGAACACGGGTCCTTCCGTTTTCTGCGCAGACGAAGCAGGGAAGAGATGAAATCTGGGGAGTGATTGAAGAACTGACGAAAGATGAAGACGGCCTTCAGCCGTCTGAAACAGAGGTTTCACCGCAAGGCTGACTACTGCCCATGTATGCTTTTCCGGTAGTCCTTTGGGGTTTTTCCCTGGCATTTTTTGAAAATTCTTGTAAAGTAGCTGGAGTCGGGAAAACCGCACCGTGATGCGATGATGCCGACAGGCAGATCGGTAGTATTCAGAAGGACCAGAGACTGGCGGATGCGTGTGGTGTTGATGTAATCCGTGACAGTCATGCCGGTTTCCTTTTTGAACAGGCCGGACAGATAGCTGGCGGATACTGCGTGATTCTGCGCCAGGATGCCGAGTGAGAGTTCTTCGTTATAATGAAAATCAATATAATCCATACAGTTTTGTACAAGCCGGGAACAGGACTGTCGGGAATAGTTGTTTACCAGAAGACAGTATTTTCGCAGCATCGTCGGGGAAAGCTGACGAAGCTGCCCGATGGTGAGGGCGGACTCGATCTGTATGGCAAACTCTCGGGAGAGATTGTCGATGTGAAGCGGATGGACATGGCTGCTCTGGACTGTTTTCCGCAGAAGGGTGTTGAAGGTCAGCATAAAATTTTTTAAGTCTCGGACCGGATCGGCGGTCCGGGGAAACAGTTTATACTGTGTAAAGTGATAATGGGCCCGGGTAGCCTGTTCCAGATTGCCTGCAGCGACAGCGGCGAGCATTTCGTCTTCCAGCCGGTAGCGTTCTTCGATGGTATGTAACGCCACGCCAAGCGTGTCGGGAATCGAATAGTCTTTGTATTCCATGGAAAACAGTTCCGGGGACTGGGTGGATACGATGCGCAGTGGGACAGCGAAGCCGCACAATTTCCCGAGGAGGAAGGAGAGGGCGTGTTCCCAGGATTTCATCGGGAAGGCGAGCGGTATGCGGTTGTAAAATTCCAGGAAATCCGAATAAAACCGTGAGGGAATGCCTTTCTGTTTCATCCAGGTCAGAATGGATTCCTTTTCGACGGGCTGTGGGAGGACCGGACCGATACAGAGTATATGACAGTTGCGGGCGGCTTTCGATGCCTGCGGGAAACGAAAAATGCAGTAAGTTAATCTAAGGTCATCCGTATAAATATACTGGACGTTCTCTTCTATGGATTGTTCCATCTTTTCTGCAATGTGGCTGTAATCGAAATCTGTCGTCAGCTTCCGGCGCAGTCCATAATCAATCTGTGATATTCCGTGATAATCTTTATCGAGCAGCAGGACCTGGATCCCCTGGTGCCGGTATCCTTCCGCAATCAGTTCCAGCAAATCTATATTCATAGTCGTTCACCTATATCCCTGCAGACAGTGTGCATCCGTTTCAAACAGGACAAAATCAGTATTTTTCAAATTTTACCATAAAATAATCCGGAAAACAATAAAAATCGTTCTATCAATTTGCCGCAAAAGGGATTATGATTAAAACAACGTGAGATTTACAGGTGCCGGGAAAAGGAGGAATTACAAGTGGTAAATTTAAAAGACAAACCGTTTTGCCTGAGCGATGAGGCCGTTTCATGGGTTGAGGGCACGATCGCTTCCATGACGCTGGATGAAAAAGTGGGACAGCTTTTTGTCCAGATGCGCAAGAGCCTGGATGAGAAGGTTATAAAGGATACGCTGGACCGGTATCATCAGGGGGGTCTGCGCTGGCAGGGCGGCGACCGCCAGCAGGTTTATAATCAGAACAAAATGTATCAGGACAATTCGAAAATTCCGCTTTTGATTGCTGCGAACTGTGATAACGGAGGCGACGGCTGTCTGAGCGAGGGTACGTTTGTGGCGACAGCTGCGGAGGCTGCGGCCGGGCCGGGCGTACAGACGGCTTATGATATCGGATATGTGGCGGGCCGGGAAGCTTCCAGCGTGGGCGTCAACTGGATGTTTAATCCCTGTGCGGATATTTTTATGAACTGGCGCAATACGATCGTGAACACGAGGGCGTTTGGCGATAATGCGGACCGCGTAATCGAAAATATCAGGGAATTTATAAACGGAATCCATCAGAGCAACGTTGCATGCTGCTGTAAGCACTTTCCAGGCGACGGTGTGGAAGAGCGCGACCAGCACCTGGTTCTCGGGGTAAATGACCTGAGTGTGGAAGACTGGGATGCTTCTTTCCGCAAAGTATATCAGACGATGATCGACGAGGGGCTTGAGAGCATAATGGTCGGCCATATCGCTCTGCCGGAGATGAGCCGTAAGCTGCGCCCGGGCATCAAAGACGAGGAGATTATGCCCGCGACCCTGGCTCCGGAGCTTCTGACAGACCTCCTTAGGGGAGAGATGGGATTTAACGGCGTTGTCATTACGGACGCTTCCCATATGGCGGGAATCGCCTGTATGGAAAAGAGGGAAGTGGCTGTTCCGAAGGCGATTGCGAGCGGCTGCGATATGTTCCTGTTTGCGAATGATCCGGAGGAAGACTTCCAGTATATGAAAGCAGGCGTGGAGAACGGCGTGATCACACCGGAGCGCCTGGACGATGCATTGCACCGGATTTTAGGCCTTAAGGCAAAGCTCGGGCTGTATCAGAAGGAAAACGTGACGCCGGCTCCGGAGGTGAAGGAGCAGGTGGTCGGCTGCGAAGAGCATCTTAAGCTTGCCGAAGCGGCTGCACAGCGCTGCATCACCCTGGTTAAGGATACCAGAAATGATCTTCCGATCAACCCGGCTGAAAAGAAACGTGCAAGGCTGGTATTTATCCAGTCTACACCGACCAGCAAAGGGTATAAGGGCGATCCGGTCAAGCAGGTTGTGATCGAAGAGCTGGAACGCGCAGGGTTCGATGTGGATGTCGCTCCGAACTTCCATGATCTGGAAGCGGAAGAGGGGCCGAAGCCGGAGCATATGCTTAAAATGATGGACTGTGGCAAGATGAAAGATTTTTCTGCCAGATATGACGTGGTATTTCTGGTACTCAACATCAAAGGTTATGCCCAGGAGAATAACGTCAGACTGCGCTGGAGCTGCAATCACTCAAGCGAACTTCCCTGGTATGCGACGGAAGTTCCGACAGTGGGGATCAGCCTGAACTATACGAATCATCTGATCAGATCGGAAGAGCACACGTCTGAACTCCAGTCACCTCTCGTCATCT
>CANDFU010000179.1 GCA_947384095.1 uncultured Roseburia sp.
CGCAGTCGAAAATATTGCGGTGTGTCTCAATCGCATCTGCATCGCGGCGGAATACCCCCCTGCTTAAAATATCAAATAATTGAAACGCTGTAAAGTAAATAACGGAATGTCCGAGATCCATCAGCTCTTTTGCGGTACAGTTTGAAAGGAAGGTCTTGCCGGTACCGGTATCGCCGTAGAGATAAAGGTTTAAGAAAGCCGTGTCAAAGGTATCGATAAAATGACGGCATTTTGCCACGGCATCTTTTGCCGTGGCAAGGGAGGAGCGCCCGGTTGCCGGATTGATCTCCGTGTCGGAATAATATGCAAAGGAAAACGTGTCGAAATTTTCCTTTTTCAGGATTTCTTTCAGGTTGGACTGTGTGTAAACAAGGTCGATTGCGGCCTGCCTGAAACAGTGACAGCGCTTTCCGTCAACATATCCGGTGTCTTTACAATCCCTGCAGGCGTATACCGGTTCAAAATAATCGGCGGAAAGGCCGTGTTCAGAGAGCAGACGCTTTTTTTTCGTGCGATAAGTCTTAAGCTGTTCCCGCAGACGAGAAAGCGCGTCGGCATTTCCGTCCAGAAGCTCTCGTGCATGTGCGACGGAACAGGATGCAAT
The DNA here is from genome assembly GCA_947384095.1 of uncultured Roseburia sp. Lineage (GTDB taxonomy): Bacteria > Bacillota > Clostridia > Lachnospirales > Lachnospiraceae > Roseburia. Next base: position 605 of record CANDFU010000179.1, read on the forward strand.
CGCGTCGTCGATTTCCCGGAGTTCGGGAATCTGTTCATAGGCATCCCTGATCCGTGTCTCGACTGCGCGCAGATTGGAAAGCTGCCTTGCGTCGTATTCGCGGGCGATCTCGTCGTACTGGGCGTTGCTAAGGGGCATCGGTCATTTCCTCCTATTGAGCATTTGTAGTCAGAAGCATTTCCTCAAGCTGGTCGTAGTCGTAGGTGCGCTGCCTGAAGTTGTTGAATTTGTTTCTGGCGATCGCTCCTGCAGCCGGGGCGGCGGGCGGAGCGTTTTTCTTTTTTTCCTGGAACGCGGCGTCAAGTTTTGCGACGTCAGAGAGCGTCCGGACCTGATTTTTATGCCAGCCGTTTAAAATAGAATCCGTGTATTTAAAACTTGGCTGGTGAACCGTCTGCATCGTGCGCTGACAGGCGTTTGCGATCAGATCATTGGAAAATCCATATACGGTGGTCCATTTGCGGATCAGATCCGTTTCGGAGGGCACCAGATTGCGTCCGGATATACCAAACGCTTTCATGACGGTGAAGCAGGACTGGTTATAAAACGAAGTGTGTGTTTTTGCCTCATCCACGGTTGTGATCTTCTCGTCGGCCCAGCCGAGAGCGGTTTTTTCTATGTAGCGGATACTTGTGTGGCCGTTGCTGACGCAGGATTCCACGAGGTACTCGATGAGATCGGTGGAAAAGTGGAGACCGTCGTAGAAATACAGGAGTGTATTGGTATCCGTGGCGCTTAAGGTACGTCCGAGATAGCGTTCAGCGATAAATAGTAGTTCTGCAATGGATTCTTTCTGGCGGAACATCCGGATGTCATCGGGAGTATATTCTCTTTTCCCGGGACGGTCCGTGGCCTTAGCCGGTTCTGCCGTCTGCGGATCGACTGTATCCGTCGAAGAGGGAACGGCGCCGTTTTCCGGAAAAGCAGGTTTTCCGCCCGCTTTCGGCGTGGCGTCAAGGACGACGGCAGCCTGCAGCGCAGGCACAGGTTCCGCGGCTTCCCATCCGGCGGAGGGGGAGGAAGGGCCTGTTGCCGGATTCCCTCCGGAGGAGGTTCTGGAAACGGATTCGAGAAGCCAGACCCCCGAGAGGTTGTCTTTTTCGTCGTATTCAAGGCGCAGCAGGTGCATGCGCTCCCAGTAGCTTAAAGCCCGCCGGATGTCTTTTTCGGTGTGTTCAAATTTGTCTGCGATGGAGGAGATCGAAAAATCTGTATCGGGTCCGTTTACCAGGCGGAGCAGATACAGATATATTTTTACAAACTCCCCGTTGGCGTCAGACATATATTCGTCGATAAAGGTGTTTGAAACACATGTGGTGGAAGGATTGTTCTGACTGTGGAGCGTGATCTTTGCCATAGCGGCTTACCCCTCTTTCTTCCTATTATATTTGTACTGCCGCAGCAGGCTGTCTGCGGCCCGTCCCAAATTATAGCATAGGAAAACGCAAAAGAGAAGCAAAATTTCGCGTCATTCCGTCTGCAGACCCGGAAAGGCCCGGTTGTGGATAGTGTGGATAACGGTAAAAAGGCCCGGAGCCGTGTGAAAAAGAATCCACATTCAGTGTGGAAGTTTTCCTCAATTTGAATGTGGATAGTGTGGATAACTCATCGTGCAAGGAGATTTTCCCCGACAGTTACAATGTCTCCGGCCCCCATAGTTATCAACAGGTCTCCGTTTACACAATTTTTGGCAAGAAATTCTTCGATTTCAGGAAAACTGGGAAAATAGTAACATTCACAGCCCTTTGATCTGAGCTTCTCAAGCAGATCGGCGGAGCTTATGCCATATTTATTTTTTTCTCTTGCGGCGTAGATGTCTGCCAGAACGACGACGTCTGCCATGGACAGGACGTCGGCGAAGTCATCGAGGAACGCTTTTGTCCGTGAATAGGTGTGGGGCTGGAACGTGAGGACCAGCCGTTTGTGCGGATAGGCTGCGGCTGCGTTCAGGGTTGCGCGGATTTCGGTCGGGTGATGGGCGTAATCGTCGATCACCGTGACGCCGTCCGTTGTGCCTTTGTACTGGAATCTGCGGTCCGCTCCGGAAAATGCAGAAAGACCCAGGGCAATGGTTTCCGCAGGAATTTTAAGCTCCAGCGCGAGCGCCACGGCCGACAGGGAGTTGGATACATTGTGCATGCCGGGGACATTCAGAGAAACCTCCATCAGGGGCTGGCCGCGGTGCATCACGGTGAAGGAGGCGCAGGCTTTTTCGTCAAAGACGACAGCGGAGGGATAGTAGTCGCAGGCATCGGATAAGCCGAATGTGATGATCTGCGGGGCGAGTCCTTCCGTGAGCCCGGAATAATTTTCGATTTCGCCGTTTATAATGACAGCGCCGTTTTCTTTTGTGTTTTCTGCAAATCTGCGGAATGAACGGCGGATGTCCTGAATATCTTTAAAGAAGTCCAGGTGTTCCGCCTCCACATTCAGTATGATGCTGTATTTTGGATAAAAATGCAGAAAGCTGTTCGTGTACTCACAGGCTTCCGAGAGAAATGTGCCGGAGTGCCCGACGCGCAGATTGCCGCCAAGCGCGTTTAGGATGCCTCCGACAGTGATGGTAGGGTCGGCCTTTGCGGCGAGCAGGATCTGGCTGATCATGGACGTCGTCGTGGTTTTTCCGTGGGTTCCCGCAACTGCGACGGAATCCGGATACTGATCCATGATCTGGCCAAGCAGTTCGGCCCGGGGCATCGACGGGATTCCTTTTTCCCGCGCGCAGGAGAGCTCCGGGTTGTCATTTGTGATTGCGGCTGTATAGACAACGAGGTCAATGTCTTCGGTTATGTTTTCGGCTGTCTGCCCGTAAAAGACGGCGATGCCGATATCCTTAAGATGTCTTGTCAGGACGGACTCACGTGCGTCTGAGCCGGAGACGACAAAATGCTCCTCGGCCAGGATCTCGGCGAGACCGCTCATGCTGATGCCGCCGATGCCGATAAAGTGAATATGTATCGGATTGTTGAAATTAATTTTATACATAATAAATTACCTGCCGTTTCTGTCTTCTTACAGCCATTATAACCTTATCTGATGAATTTGCAAATTCTTTTGCAATATTTTTTTCGACGCAGAAGAGAGAAAAGGAAGATTCTTAAGGGAAATATGCTGTATTTTGGACTATAAAATTTGTGAAAAATGTCAAAATATAGATTCCGAGGCTGAAAATATTGTGGAAAATGATGTACATTGAATGGCGTTTGTGATATAATTTATACAATGAAAAGAATGAGAGTGGACAGGACGAATAAGAGACGAGAGGTGAAAGACGTGATACGAAAAGAAATGATAGCGATGCTGCTGGCAGGAGGGCAGGGAAGCCGTCTTGGGGTGCTTACGGCGGGGGTTGCCAAGCCTGCGGTCGCGTTTGGAGGAAAATACCGCATTATAGACTTCCCGCTCAGCAATTGTATTAACTCCGGCATTGACACAGTAGGTGTCCTGACACAGTATCAGCCGTTGCGTCTGAATACCCATATCGGGATTGGTATTCCGTGGGATCTGGACAGGAACAACGGCGGAGTGACGATCCTGCCGCCTTATGAAAAGAGTGACAACAGCGAGTGGTATACGGGCACGGCAAACGCAGTTTTCCAGAACATGACTTACATGGAGAGTTATCATCCGGAGTATGTGCTGATCTTGTCCGGAGACCATATTTACAAGATGGATTATGGGACGATGCTGGAGTTTCATAAGAAACAGAAGGCGGATGTGACGATTGCCACGATGCCGGTTCCGATGGAGGAGGCAGGGCGTTTCGGGATCGTGGTCACGGATGAAAACAGGAGGATAGAGGCCTTTGAGGAAAAGCCCAGAGAGCCGCGGAGCAATCTGGCCTCGATGGGGATTTATATATTTACATGGGAGGTTTTAAAAGAGGCGCTGTATGCACTGAAGGATCAGAGCGGCTGCGATTTCGGCAGGCATATCATTCCCTACTGCCATGAAAAGGGACTCGTTCTGTCCGCGTATGAGTACAACGGTTACTGGAAGGACGTCGGCACGCTCGGCTCTTACTGGGAAGCAAATATGGAGCTGGTCGATCTGATACCGGAGTTTAACCTTTACGAGGAATACTGGAAGATTTATACCAAGAGCGATGTGATTGAGCCACAGTATCTCTCCGCGGGATCCGTGGTGGAAAAGAGCATCGTAGGAGAGGGGTGTGAGATTTACGGGGAGGTTTATCACTCCGTGATCGGCGCCGGAGTCTGTGTCGGCGCCGGAGCCGTCGTGCGGGATTCCATCATTATGAAAGATACCTG
>CANDFU010000180.1 GCA_947384095.1 uncultured Roseburia sp.
GGCGGACTGTGCGGATGCCTATGTGGCGGCCCGGCTGTGCGACCGGTCGTTTCTTGTGTGCGGCAGGAAGAATGTAAAAAACGAGACGTTATACCGTGTGAAGAATGAGGCCGATGTAAACAGGATTCAGATCGGTGGGATTTTGATATATGAATAAGATAAGAATAGCTGGGACGGTAAACTGGAAGGAACTGGGGATTGTGGCGTATTACGGCTATTTTGCCGTCAATATGCTGATGAAGGCGTTTACGTATGATCACGGGGACCAGATTTATAAATGTTTCTTTGCGTTTGGCATGTCTTTTCTGGCCGTGAAACTGATGACGACAAAATATACGCTGCGGGAGGTGATCTGGGTTGCCATTCTGGCAGGAGTCGGGCTGGGGCTGTCCGTGATCACAAAACAGAATACCTGGCTGCTGTTGTTTGCGACGATTGCGGGGATGAAAAACTGCAGATTTGAGACGCTGGCAAAGATCGCGCTGGCAATCCGCACAGTCAGCCTGTCTCTGCTCGTCGCAGGATCGTACTTTGGCGTGTACGATATCGGCTTTAAGACGACGCCGGACACAAAATATGTGGAAATTCCGGTCTACAGTTTTGCGATGAACGAGCCGAATACGGCATTTCTTGCCGTGTTTCTGACGCTGGGGCTGCTGCTGTACTGTAATTACGACAGGCTGAACCGGTGGTGGTTTCTGGGAACTTCCGCGGTCGCATTGCTTTTTTATCAATTTACGTATTGCCGGACCGGTGTGGCGGTGTTTTTCTTTTGCTGGGCACTTATTATCCTGGAAAAGCTGGTAAAGAGCAGAAAAATAAAGTTTCTTCTGGTACTGTCCGTGCCGGCAGGGGCGTTGTTCAGTTTTGTCACGATGGTGCTTTACGATGCCGGCAATCCGTTTATGAAGCTGATGAGCCATCTCGTTTCGGGCAGGATCTATATTATGAACGGATATTACAAAGAGCTGGGGATTTCCCTGATCCCGCGGACGCAGGAGCTGTTTTATGCCAATTATTATGGCCTGATTGATAATACGTATATGTTTGTGCTCCTGTACTGTGGTGTGTTTGTCGCTCTTTTTTTCTTTGTGACGGTCTGTGTGACATTGTACCGTCTCTGGAAGCGGGGAAATTACAAAGAACTGGTGATGATCACCGGCATGGCGCTATATGGCGTGCTGGAGCAGTATGTCATGAACGGATTTATGAATGTATTTATTCTGCTCTGTGGAATATTGCTGTATCCGAATCTCCTGGAAGAAGGTGACAAGAATGGAAAAGAAGACGAAAATTCTGGCGGTATTTACCTGCCATAACCGGAAGGCCCTGACAGAACGCAGTATAAGGACGCTGGCGGAGAATACGGGCGTCTGTTTTGACTTTGTTGTTGTGGATGACGCGAGCACAGACGGGACGAGAGAAATGCTGAACGGGCTGCCATGCAAAATTGATCTGGTGGAGGGCGACGGGACCCTGTTCTGGAATGGTGGTATGCACAGGGCGATCGAGCATGTGAAACAGTATCATGCGGATTACGAGTATTATATGCTGATGAACGATGATACCCGGTTTTTTCCGGGTGCATTTGATAAGATGCTGCCGCAGCTGAAAAGAGACGCGGTTATGGTCGGCGCGATCTGCGGCGAACAGGGGCAGTTAAGCTATGGCGGCATCAAATATATCAAAGGGATCCGATACAGGAAAATGGGGCCGGAGGCCGTGGGGGTCAGCTTCGACACGTTCAATGCCAACTGTGCGGTGGTGCCGCACGATATTTTTATGCAGGTGGGAATCGACCCGTTTTACCAGCACAGCATCGGCGATTTTGATTATGGACTGCAGATCAGCCGGAAGGGGTATGATATCCGGATTTTTTCGGAATATGTGGGCGAGTGCAACGACAATACGCTGGAGAAAACCTGGCAGGATGAGACGCTGCCGCGGCTGAAGCGTCTGCGGCTGAAGGAGAGCCGCAAGGGCCTTCCGTTCAGGGACTGGTTTCATTTTCTGCACAAAAATTTCGGGCTGCCGACTGCGATTGTGCGCTCGATTACTCCGTATGTGCGCATTCTGCTTGGGACAAAGACCAGATACTCGGGCGCCTGACGTGAGGAAGGAGCGGAACATGTTGTTTAGCAGACAGGATTTAAGAAAACTGATCTTGCCTCTGATCTTAGAGCAGATGCTGGCGATCACGGTGGGCATGGCGGATACGATGATGATTTCGTCCGCGGGTGAGGCAGCCGTGTCCGGCGTTTCCCTGGTGGACATGTTTAACAATCTGATCATCAGTGTCCTGGCGGCGCTCTCCACCGGCGGAGCGGTGGTCGTTTCCCAGGCCATCGGGGCAAAAAACAGGGACGATGCCTGCCGCTCGGCGAGACAGCTGCTCTATACGGCCGGCGGGATCGCGCTTCTGATCACGGTCTTTGTGCTTTGTTCGGGGAGGATCATCCTGCGCCTGTTTTTTGGCAGGATTGAACCGGATGTGATGCGCAATGCCGTCGTCTATCTGACGATATCGGCGTTTTCCTTTCCGTTTCTTGCCGTTTACAATGCGGGGGCGGCGCTGTTCCGGTCGATGGGCAATTCCGCGGTTACATTAAAGGTGTCGGTGTGGATGAATCTGATCAATGTCGTCGGAAATGCCGTCTGTATCTATGGGCTTCAGATGGGAGTGGCCGGAGTTGCGCTGCCGTCGTTTATCTCCCGTGCGGCGGCCGGGCTGGTGATTGTTTTTCTGCTGTACAATCCGGAAAATATGATTTACATAAAGCGGGAGCGTTTTCGCTTTGAGTGGGATGTGGCCGGACGGATTCTTAAGATTGGCATTCCCAGCGGGATTGAAAACGGAATCTTTCAGCTGGGGCGCGTTCTTGTGGTCAGTATTATTGCCGGATTCGGCACGGTACAGATTGCGGCGAACGGTGTGGCGAACAGCCTTGACAGTATGGGCTGCATTATCGGCCAGGCAATGAGCCTGGCGATGATTACGGTAATTGGCCGGTGCGTGGGGGCGGGCGATGAGCCGCAGGTCCGTTATTATACGAAAAAGCTTCTGGGGATGACTTATCTGTACACGGCGATTGTAAACAGTCTGATATTGCTGGGGCTTCCCTGGATCCTGTCGCTGTACGGGCTTGGGGAAGAGACGAGAAGGCTTTCGTATCTTCTGGTGGTGATACATAACGGCGTGGCCATGTTTTTGTGGCCCGCTTCCTTTGTGCTTCCCAATATGCTGCGCGCCTGTAATGATGTGCAGTATACAATGGTCGTCGCTGTGTTTTCCATGGTGGTGTTCCGGATCGGATTCAGTTTTATTCTGGGCGTACACATGGAGATGATGGCCGTCGGCGTCTGGCTGGCGATGGTGCTCGACTGGATTTTCAGGGTGAGCTGCTTTGTGTGGCGGTACTTTAGAGGAAAATGGCGTGGGAAGTGCGGGCTTGGTGAGAGCGTATGATGTTGATGGCGGACAGAGAGGAGATCAATCCGGTAAAAGACTACAGGCAATATTTTACGCCCGGGGAACTGGCCCGGTTTATGGTGCATCTCATTCCGGGAGACGCGATCCATTTTGTTGTGGATCTGACAATGGGAGAATGCAGATTGCTCGATGAAGCAAAAAAACGCTGGAATGAGGCAAAATTGTATGGAGCGGATATTGATGAGGGGCTTATCAGAAAAATGAATATAGAGAGTCCTTATATTCATACATTTCAGTGCGACAGTCTGTCGGAAAAAATTGAAGAATGGACAGAATATCGGGAAATTGTGGAGGCGGGAGGGTTTGATCTGGCGATCGCAAATCCGCCGTTTAACTTTCTTGATCAGGCGTTGATTTGTCTGAATGGGGGAGAGCGCCTTGCGCTGCCGATTGAAATACGGTTTCTGATCCGTTATATTGATATTGTAAAAGAAAGCGGATATATCTGTATTATTCTGCCCTATGGATTTCTGTCGTTGGATTTGTATAGAGAACTTCGCAGGAATCTGTTAATGCAAGTGACAATTTTAAAAATAATAAAAATATATGACGGCTGTTTTCAAAAAACAGATGCGGATACCTGTGTGGTTTTCATGCAGAAGAGAAAGAGGGAAGAGAAGAATATTCAGAAAGAAATTTCCATAGAATATCTGGACGGCGCGTATCGGCTTACAGACAGATTTATGGTTGTGACCGATACGGCAGACCGGTGGGATCTGGAATATCAGTGTCTGCAGAAAGAGACGCGAGAGATTCTGGAGGAGACGGGGTTTCAAACGGATGTTCTTGGAAATTATGTGGCCGAGTGCAGAAGAGGGAAATCCGTTACGAAAAATAAGCAGCTTCTCTCAGAGAGAGGCGTCCGGTTTATACACACCACGGATGTAAAGGCACTTTATCTTTCCAATGAAGCGAGAAGATATGTTCTTGACGACAACGGTTTTTTTCGGAATGCAGTGTTGCATGAAGAGGAGATTCTGGTTGGCAGAGTGGGACAGGGCTGTATCGGTAAGATTGCAATTGTCTGCAGAAGGTATCCGAAAATGTTTTTCAGCGACTGCCTTTATGCGGTAAAAGCAACAGAAATAAATCCATATTACCTGACATTATTTCTGGCGTCGAGTATGGGGAAGATGCAGATGAGAGGCCGTGCAAAAGGCTCCTGCAGTAAATATATTACCCGTGACGATCTGTTTCAGATCCGTATTCTGGTTCCCGATAAAAAGGTGCAGGATTATTTTGGCAGCCGGTATCGGGAGATACTGTCAAGGCCGGGGAGAGGCAGCAGAGCGGTTCCGCTCGGGGAACTGCTTTTGGAGATGGAGCGGGCGATGAAAATAAAGGAGTGACTGCAAATGGCA
>CANDFU010000181.1 GCA_947384095.1 uncultured Roseburia sp.
CATGCCAAAAGCATCCCTTAATTCCCGTCGGTTAAAATCCTTGATATTATGTCCGTCGATACGGATAGCTCCTGTATTTACATCGTAAAACCGCATCAGAAGCTTCACCATCGTAGTCTTTCCGGCCCCCGTCGGACCGACAATCGCAATCTTCTGTCCGGGCGCCACATCGGCGCTGAAGTCTTTGATAATAATCTGATCCGGATTGTATCCGAAACTGACATGCTCAAACGAGACGGCTCCCGCCACCTTCGTCACATCGGCCGCATGCTCCACTGTCTGATCTTCCTCTTCTTCATTTAAAAACTCAAAGACACGTTCGGATGCCGCCGCCATCGACTGTACCTGGCTGATAACCTGCGCAATCTGCTGGATCGGCTGGGTAAAATTCTTCACATACTGGATAAATGCCTGAATATCCCCGATCGTAATCACGCCGCGGATGGCAAGAAGTCCGCCCACAAGGGACACAGCCGCATATCCCAGATTACCGACAAATACCATGATCGGATGCATCATACCCGAGAGGAACTGAGATTTCCACGCGGATTCATAGAGAATCCGGTTTGTATCGTCAAACTCCCTGACGGTATCTCCCTCCCTGTTGAACGCCTTAATCACCAGGTGCCCGCCGTACACTTCCTCCACCTGTCCGTTGATATGGCCAAGGTATTCCTGTTGCGACTTAAAGTATTTCTGTGACTTTTTCACAACCGCTGAAACCAGATACGCCGACACCGGCAGGATAACGAGCGCGATCAATGTCATCAGAGGCGAAATACTCAGCATCATAATCAGCACGCCGACCAGCGTGGCTGCCGAAGTTATGATTGTCGTGATACTCTGGTTCAGCCCCTGGCCAAGCGTATCGACGTCATTCGTGATCCTCGAGAGTACCTCGCCATATGTGCGGCTCTCAAAATATTTCATCGGCATCCGGTTGATTTTCTCCGAAATTTCCTTGCGGAGCCGGTAACACAGCTTTTGCGTCACCCCAGTCATAATCCAGCCCTGGACAAACGTAAATACTGCGCTCAGCCCATACAGTCCGAGAACGAACAGCAGCACCCGGCCGATATAAGTAAAGTCGATCCCTCCCGTCCCACGGATTTTCTCCATCAGCCCTTCCGAGAGCGCCGTCGTCGCCCTTCCTAAAATCTTAGGCCCGATTACACTAAATATCGTCGAACAGGCCGCAAATACCATAACGACGCCGATCGCAAGTTTAAACCTTCCGACATATCCGGCCAGTTTCCCGATCGAGCCGCGGAAATCTCTCGCTTTCTCATCGCCATGCATTCCGCGGCCACCCATCGGGCCGTGGCCTTTCATCGGTCCACGTTTCTCATTACTCATTGACAGGCACCTCACTTTCCTCTAATCCCAGCTCCTTTGCGGAAAGCTGTGATCTCGCAATCTCACGGTATGTCTCGCAATTTTTCAACAACTCTTCATGTGTCCCTTTTCCTACAATCCGTCCTTCATTGAGCACCAGAATCTGCTCCGCGTGAAGAATGGTACTGATGCGCTGGGCCACAATGATCACGGTGCGGTCCGCCACCTTGGACGCAAGCGCCTTTCTGAGCGCCGCATCGGTCTTTAAATCAAGAGCCGAAAAGCTGTCGTCAAAAATAAAAATCTTCGGATCCTTCACAATAGCTCTCGCGATTGCAAGACGCTGCTTCTGACCGCCGGAAACATTGCTGCCGCCCTGGGCGATCGCACTCTCATACCCGTCGTTCTTTTCACCAATAAAATCTGCAGCCTGCGCGATCGCGGCGGCCTCCGTCAGCTGGCCGTCCGATGCGTCCTCTCTCCCAAACCGTAGATTTGAGGCGATCGTGCCGGAAAACAGAACCCCTTTCTGCGGGACAAAACCGATTTCACCACGCAGATCGGCCATTGCAACCTTTCTGATATCTTTTCCATCGAGTGTAATACTCCCCTCGGTCACATCATAAAGCCGCGGTATCAGATTGACCAGCGTGGACTTTCCGCAGCCCGTACTCCCGATAATCGCCGTTGTCTTTCCCGGCTCCGCCGTAAAATCAACATCAGAAAGCGCATCCGCTTCTGCACCCGGATAGCGGAAACTGACATGTTCAAAGCGGATAACACCCGTATGATCCGTCAGATTTTCCGGCTGATCGCAATCGGAAACAGAAGATTCCGTGCGGATCACCTCATCGATACGCTCCGCCGCCACCGCCGCCCTCGGAAGCATGATCGAGAGCATTGTCAGCATAAGGAACGACATCACGATCATCATCGAATACGTGATAAACGCCGTCATGGCGCCCACCTGCATCACACCGTCATCGATTTTATGGGAACCAAACCAAACAATACCGACCGACAACAGATTCATAATCAGCATCATTCCGGGCATCATGAAATTCATCACACGGTTCGTAAACAACATCGTCTTTGTCAGCTCCTGGTTTGCAGCGTCAAACCGCTCTTCCTCGCGTTCTTCCCGCTTAAACGCACGGATGACCGAGAGCCCGGTAAGAATCTCCCGCGCTACAAGGTTAATCCGGTCTACCAGCTTCTGCATCAGCTTAAATTTCGGCATCGTGACCGACATCAGGATACCGACATATCCCAGAATGACAACGACCGCAAGAATAATAATCCAGCCCATTCCCGCTCCCGTTTCCACAACCTTTATGATGCCGCCGATACCAACGATCGGCGCATATGCGATCATGCGAAGCAGAATCGCAGACACCATCTGTATCTGCTGAATATCATTGGTACTTCTTGTGATCAGGGACGCCGTGGAAAAACGGTCCATTTCCGCATTCGAAAAACTCACAACCTTTTTAAAAATCTTTCCCCTTAAATCCCTGCCGATTCCCGCTCCGACACGTGATCCAAAAAAACCGACCAGTATGATCGCAGCGCCCATGATCAAAGCCATACCTACCATCTTTAACCCGGCCTTCCACAGATAGGCCGTCTGAATATGATCCGCTGAGAGGCCTGCCGCTTTGTCACAGAAAACTGCATACGCGACTCCCATGGATCTGACCAGGGAACTGCCCATCGTATCGATGGTCTTCTGCAGTTCTTCCCGCATCGAAAGAAGCTGATCTTTCCTAAGGATGCCCGCTTCCTCCATGCCAAGAAGCAGACTGCGCATATCCACACAGTTTACCATGCGCACCGTTCCGTCCTCATCCTCGACTTCACGCTCAAATGTTCTGAGTGAAACTCCCATGGATGCCCCGATTCCCTCAACGCTCATCCCTGCAAGGGCCGACACATCCACACCCATCTGGGATGCCACGCTTTCTTTAAACGTATCCTCATCAACTGCGGACATCTGATAATTCATAAGAAGCGGCAGAATCATTTCCTCGTCCAGTGTATCCAGCTCATCCTCTTTCATTTCTACACGCCGGTAAATCTCTCCGTCCTTTTCAAAACAATTTTCCCAGGACACGGTCTCTTCTTCTGTCATCAGAAGCTTTGCCGCCTCAAATTCTTCTGCCGTCACCGCCTCCGGAATAATATGCTCCACACCACTGTTCATAATTCCCACATCGATGATATCCGATGTGTATGCCGGGAGAGAGAGATCGCACCACGCCTGCACAAATAGCAGCAGCAGGATAAGAATCATCTGTCTCCAATAGGGAATCATATTCTTTACAATCTTACCCATACAATATCGTTCCTTTCTGTCCGTCACTTTTCGTTGATTTTTGACTTCTGTGCTTCCAATTCTTCTGAGGCCGCCTGAAAAAGCTGATTAAGGTATGCAATTAATTTGCACATATCCTCCTCATTCATGCGCGAAAACACTTTTTTCGCAAAATCCTCCATGTGCTGCTCCATCCGGCTGCACTCCGCCTTTCCTTCCTCCGTCAGCTCTACATAAGTATTGCGCCTGTCGGATTTATTCACCGTGCGCACGATAAATCCTTTTTCCTCCAGATTTTTTAATGTTCTGGATACCGCCGAAGATTTCGCATGCATCCGCTCCGCCAGTTCTGAGACAGTCAGAGGAGTATCCTGTTTTTTCTGATTGAAATGCCCGATCGAAAGAATCGTCACACAGTCAAACTTTGTCAGATCCTGAAACAGTGCACCGATATTCAGCTTATGAAACTGATCCATTGCCCGAAAAAACTTTCTGTGCATCTCCTCCACAAATATCACCTCCTTGTTAATATTTAACTTTGTTATTTAATTATCTTGTTAAATATTAACATATTGAAATATAGACGTCAAGCACTCATTTACTGATTTTATACTTATTTAAGATTACGGCAATCCGACGCTATGCCGTGCGCCCTGTAGTATCCTGTTTCGTTTATGCCGCCTTTCCTCTTAGTTTCCTGCCGGAATATGAAAAAAATTACAAAAAAACTGTTGACAAAATTCTTTTCTCATAGTATGATATCAACTGTGCTTGAGATATAGCAGGCATAACAGATCAGCGCGAGTGGCTCAGTTGGTGGAGCACGACCTTGCCAAGGTCGGGGTCGCGGGTTCGAGTCCCGTCTCGCGCTCTCCTTTCAAACTATTGCATAAAATGATTTGAGAGTTTACAATTTCAGATTTATGGTTACATATGCGCGAGTGGCTCAGTTGGTGGAGCACGACCTTGCCAAGGTCGGGGTCGCGGGTTCGAGTCCCGTCTCGCGCTTTTCATAAAAAAATACACCCATGAGGGTGTATTTTTTTTTGAACAAGTCCTGCCGGACTCGTACGTTCGAGGTCTACGCTCCGCTACGGTCCGTGCAGAGCCGATGTCCACCGGACATCGTGCACCGTCTCGCGCTTTTCATAAAAAAATACACCCATGAGGGTGTATTTTTTTTTGAA
>CANDFU010000182.1 GCA_947384095.1 uncultured Roseburia sp.
TCGGGGCGTCCCGTGTCCGCGATTTGTTTGAGGATGCGAAGAAAAACGCACCTTGTATTGTATTTATCGACGAGATCGACGCCGTGGCGAGACGCCGCGGCACCGGAATGGGCGGCGGCCATGATGAGCGGGAGCAGACGCTCAACCAGATGCTGGTGGAGATGGACGGTTTTGGCGTCAACGAGGGAATTATCGTGATGGCGGCGACAAACCGTGTGGATATCTTAGACCCTGCGATCATGCGTCCGGGCCGGTTCGACCGGAAAGTGCATGTGGGAAGGCCCGATGTGGGCGGAAGAGAAGAGATTCTTGCGGTACACGCACGCAATAAACCGTTGGGCGACGATGTGGATTTAAAGCAGATCGCGCAGACGACGGCAGGGTTTACCGGGGCGGATCTGGAAAACCTTTTAAACGAGGCCGCGATTGTGGCGGCAAGGGAAAATCGTGCGTTTATCATACAGGACGATATTCGCAGATCTTTTGTGAAGGTCGGTATCGGCGCAGAGAAGAAGAGCCGTATCATCTCGGAAAAAGAAAAGCGGATTACGGCATTTCACGAGTCGGGGCACGCCATTCTGTTTCACCTTCTGCCGGATGTGGGACCGGTCTATTCGGTTTCCATTATTCCGACCGGAACGGGGGCGGCGGGATATACGATGCCTCTGCCGGAAAAAGACGAGATGTTTAATACAAAAGGAAAAATGCTTCAGGATATTGTGGTGTCACTGGGCGGCCGTGTGGCGGAAGAGCTGGTATTTGACGACATCACGACGGGGGCTTCGCAGGATATCAAACAGGCGACGCAGATGGCCAAGAGCATGGTCACAAGATATGGGATGTCGGAGAACATCGGCCTGATCTGCTATGACAACGATGACAATGAAGTATTTATCGGCCGTGATCTTGCCCATACGAGAGGATACGGGGAAGGGGTCGCGACTTCCATTGATCAGGAAATCAAGCGTATTATTGACGAGTGCTACGCAAAGGCGAGACAGATCATTATGGAAAACAGGGATGTGCTCGATGCCTGCGCGGCGCTTTTGCTGGAAAAAGAAAAAATCGGCCGCAAAGAGTTTGAGGAACTGTTTGCACAGCGCGTGGCTTTTCCGGTGTAAGAATGGAATCGTTGTGCAATTTTCGGTTGGAGGCAGGGGAGGGAAGAACGCCGGATATCCAATCTGTATAGTTTTCCGGTACAATTTTTTTTATATTTGTGCACACTGATCCGGGGGAACGTGGTATTATAATACCTGTAAAACCCCCCAATACATTTTATATAGTTTTTACTATACCCCATAGTAAAAATACCTTCTCCTAAAAAGGCAGCGTATAAGACGCTGCCTTTTTATGCCTTAAACTGTCCGTTTCTTTCCGGGATAAAATTTGATATTGCTTCAAAAAGACGCGCATGGTAAAATACAGGCATATGCGAAAAATACGAAAGCGGGTATTGAAGTAACGGAGGAGGAAAACCATATGGGAATCAAAGGGAAGATGAAGCTTTCAGTGAAGATCGGAATTCTGATTGTGATTATCCTGGTGATGGGAACTTATGGAGTGGTCGGGGGAACAGAGCATATGAGGAGCATACAGGGGGTTATGCTGAGAAATATGGAAGAATTCATCCGTGTAGACCGTCCTGAGTTAAGTGATGCACAAGTCGCTGTCATTGTTGATGCGGTAGATCAGAATGCATCGGAGAAGCTGCAGGAAAATCAGAACGATTTTTTTTATAAAATGACGGTGCTGTGCCTTCTGTGTGATTTCTGGGTGCTGTACATCGCGTTTGATATACTGCGGAATGTAAGAAAGTCTGTCCGGTATGCGGAGCGAATGGCGCAGGGGGATTTTACGGAAGATATCTCCGCGCGTGAATCGGGCCGCAGGGACGAGATCGGTGAGCTGATGAAAAGCCTCGCCAGTATTTCACGGAATATGCGGGAGGTTCTGGGTATTGTGCAGGGCGGCGTGAGCCGGCTTGAGGAGGTTGTGGAGAAAACGGGCGTCAATCTGGGGAATCTGACCGGAGAGATCGCCACCGTCTCCGCCACCACGCAGGAGCTGGCGGACGGCAATGACGAGACGGCGTCTGCGGCGCTGGAAGTCGACACGATGTCGGGCGAGATTGAGGGTGCGGCAAAATGTATGGCAGATCACGCGCAGGAAGGGTCGGCGCGCGTGGAAGAGATTCATGCCAGGGCGTCCGAGACGAAAAAACAGGTGGAAGAGACACGAAGAGATACGATGGCTGTGCAGGGAGAGATCAGGGAGAGCCTTTCGCATGCGCTTGAAAATGCAAAAGTCGTGGCGCAGATCGGAGCAATGGCGGAGTCGATTATGAATATTTCATCACAGACGAATCTGCTGTCGCTGAATGCGTCGATTGAAGCTGCGAGAGCCGGAGAGGCCGGGAAAGGTTTCGCCGTTGTGGCAAATGAAATCAGGGCTCTGGCGGAGCAGTCCTCCAGTACGGTCGGCCATATCCAGGAGGTTACGGACCGTGTGCAGAATGCCGTTGCCAATCTGGCCTCCGACGCAGAGCGCCTTCTGGAATTTGTGGGCACTGATATCACGGCCAGCTTTGATGTGTTTGAGAAAATGGCGGACAATTACAGCGAGGACGCAAATTATGTAGACGGTCTGGTGACTGATTTCAGCGCGACTTCAGAGGAGCTTCTGGCGTCGGTGAGCGGCGTGTCCGCCGCGATTTCCGGCGTGAGCAAAGCGGCGGGAGAAGGCGCAGAGAGCACAAATGAAATTGCAGAGCGTGTGACGACGATCTCGGCGGAGGCCGGAAAGATCGCGGAGATGATGGAGCAGACTGCTGTCGTGACGGCAGGTCTTATCGGGGATACCCGGAAGTTTAAAGTATAAAAGTGCCTTGACATTGGAGGATGTTTATGGGAAAAGTGGATTCCGTTTACGAACTGGGCCGTATATGGCAGTATATAATGCAGATGCGCCCTCTTTTGAGAAAGGAAGCTTTTTTTTCGGATGGAACGGCGGATTACAGACAGCCGACGGAGCCGGGGGCAGGGGAAGAGGTAACGATCCGCTTCCGGACGGCGGAAAATAATGTAGATATCGTCTGGCTGTGCGAGGAATCGGATGAAAAGAAGCACTATCAGATGAAGCGGACGGAATCAGCCGACGGATTTGATTATTATTCTGTGAAAATCAAAATGGGCGAAGAACCGTTTTATTATCACTTTGAGATTGTGAGCGGTCTGCTGCATGTATATTATGACTGCTACGGCGTCAGCCGGGATGTGCGCAGTGAATATGCATTCCGGATTCTTCCGGGATTTTCGACGCCCTCCTGGGCGAAAGGCGCGGTGATGTATCAGATTCTGGTAGATCGCTTTTACAACGGCGATACGTCGAACGATGTCCTTACAAATGAATATTTTTATATTCGCGGCGCCACGCGCAGAATAGAGGACTGGGAGCAGTGCCCGTCGGATTTTTCGGTTGCGGAATTTTACGGCGGAGATCTGGAAGGTGTGAGGCAAAAACTTGATTATCTGCAGAGCCTTGGCGTCGAGGTAATCTATTTTAATCCGTTGTTCGTATCACCGTCCAATCATAAATACGATATTCAGGATTACGATTATATTGATCCGCACATCGGGCGGATTGTGGAAGAAGAGGGGGGACTGCTGCCGGAGGGGTTCAGCGATAATCAGCAGGCGCAGCGCTACATCAGCCGGGTGACCAGCCGGAAAAACCTGAGCGCGAGCAATCAGTTCTTTGCAGAACTGGTACAGGAAATTCATGGCAGGGGGATGAAGGTGATCCTTGATGGTGTGTTTAACCATTGCGGTTCTTTTAACAAATGGATGGATCGTGAGAAGATATATGCGAAATCAAAAGATTATGAGGCAGGGGCGTTTCTGGCCGAAGACAGCCCGTACCGCGATTTTTTTCGTTTTGAGGATATGCAGGGCTGGCCTTATAACCGCACCTATGAGGGATGGTGGGGGCATGACACGCTGCCAAAGCTGAACTATGAGGGTTCGGACGAACTGCGGGAGTATATATTGTGGATTGCGGCGAAATGGGTTTCGCCGCCTTACAACGCAGACGGCTGGAGACTGGACGTTGCCGCTGATCTGGGACATTCGCCGGAGGAAAATCACAGGTTCTGGCGCGATTTCCGGAAAGCGGTAAAGACGGCTAATCCGGAGGCGATTATTCTCGCGGAGCATTACGGCGACCCGAAAGACTGGCTCGCCAGAGGCGACCAGTGGGATACGGTTATGAACTATGATGCCTTTATGGAACCGCTGACCTGGTTTCTGACGGGAATGGAAAAGCATAGCGATGAGGCAAAGCCGGAGTTAAAAGGGAAGATTGGAAACTTTGAGGGCGCGATGAAGCATTATATGGCGAGCTTTCAGACGTCGCAGCTTTTGTGTGCGATGAACCAGCTCTCCAACCACGATCACTCCCGCTTTCTTACGCGGACAAACGGCCGGGCCGGCCGGGCTTCGGTGCTCGGCACGGATGCAGCTTCGGAGGGGATCTGTCCGGCTGTTTTCCGTTCCGCGGTTGTTGTCCAGATGACATGGCCGGGAGCGCCGACCATTTATTACGGGGATGAGGCGGGGCTGTGCGGCTTCACGGATCCGGATAACCGCAGGACTTATCCGTGGGGGAAAGAAGATCTGGTGCTTGTTGATTTTCACCGTGATATGATACGGATTCACCGACAGTCGGCGGCGCTTCGGACAGGATCTTTAAAATTCCTCGAGGGCGGGCAGGACCTGCTCTGCTATGGCAGGTTTAACCGGAAGCAGCAGTTTATCATAATTGTGAATAACAGTGTG
>CANDFU010000183.1 GCA_947384095.1 uncultured Roseburia sp.
CCAGACTCGTGCTGCGCCACAACGCTTTGTAGTGCATAAACCATGTTTCAAGCCGCTCCGCAAGACGATAAGCTTCGGCCTCACAGAAAGCTTCTCCTCCTGCCCGGGTGCCCTGCAGACGCTCCGCCAGAAGCGCTCCGACCTCATTCCAGACTGCAATCCCGTCGATCGTGATATCCCAGGCCTGCATGATCCCCCGTCCGGCGCTGTCCATCTGCGCCACGGCGGCCTGTATCTGCGCACGCAGCCCGCAAAGCTTTTCATTCGCAGCGGCGACACGCCCCGGATCTGCTCCGGCCTTCCTCATCCCCGCCTCATCCATATCCTTAAGCAGGGTTTCCGGTTCACCGAGCTCTTTTACCTCATAGTAAAGCACGGCGTCATGCCAGTTAAACAATGCGTGCTCCGGGATCCTGGCCAGAAGATTCACCACCGTCTGCGACAGATCATGATATTCCACGCGTGCAATCTGCCGGTTCATATCCTCAAACGGAATCGTCTCATGATTCCAGGAAAAAGCCGCCCCATAAATCATTCCCGGCACGGAGTGCTCCGGATGATTGATATGTCCGAAATCTCCCCAGTCGGTATTTAAGATCCCGACGGCATTGTATTTCTTTGCATACGAACACATCCGCACAATATTCTGATAGGAATCCCCGATCAGGTTCATCCACTGATTCCACCCGCAGACGCCTGGGCAGAGATATTGTTTTACGCCCGTCTCCGCCATCACGCGGCTCTCATAATCCCTCTGATCCGGAAGATAACCCCAGGTCAGACAGACTGTCTCCTCCGGCAGCTCACGGACAAGTTCCGGCTCGCCGCAGATCACGTCCCCCCAGAACATCGGCTGCTTTCCCCGCTCTGTCAGAAACGTACACAATTCTTTTACATAATTGATATAGATCCGGTGAACGCCGTTTTTCTCCGCCAGCGACCGCGACTTCCCTTTCCCCAGATCAAACGTCTCATCTGCACAGAGATTGAATTTATCCGAGGTAAACAGCGCCATATATTCCTCCAGCATTGCCTTGATCAGCGGCAGAACCCTTTCATCCGCCACATTGACCGTATGATGGCGCATCCGGTCAAGAAACGAAAACGGCTGCTGCCAGGAATCCTTTAGCTCGCAGAGCTCCCCGTATGTCTTTGTGGACAACAGCGTACAGAGATGGCCGAAACTCGACAGTGAGGGAACGAGTTCCACATGCCGCTCTCTGCAATAACGGTCCAGCGTAAGGATATCCTCCGCCGTAAGCGGCGTCTGGTCCCTCCACATCTCCGAAAATCCTTTAAAAAGATATGTGTGCTCAATATAGAGCTGGAACTGATTCACCTTATAGCGGCACAGGCGGTCCACCGTCTTCTTAAGCTGTGCCAGTGTGAGCACACGCCCCCTCGTCTGGTCCAGACAGTAACCGCGGTGCAGCAGATCGGGCCGGTCCGCAATGCGGACGCATTCGAAAATGCCTCCGCACTGCTCCGCCATCTGGCAGAGCGTCTGTACGGCATAGAGAACGCCCGCTCCATCCCCGCCCAGAGCTGTGATTTTATTCTTTTCAATTGCAATCGTATACTCCTGCAAAGACAGCTTATCCGACAGTGCAAGGAAGATATCGCCGTCATCCGGAACTCCCGCCGTCACGGCGGGAACGATTCCGGATGATTTTGCGATACACTCCTTCAGAATACCGGCATAAATCATCCCGTTTTCACGGATTTCGGGCGAAATCACAATTCTGCTCCTATACCCCAGGCAGAATGTCCCCGCCTCTGTTTCTATTTTTTTTGGCTGTGGTATCAGGTACATCCGGATTTTCCTTTCGTTTTATACAATCTTTACAGTCACAACCTCATAAGGCCTCAGCGTCACCGCAATCTTATTTCCTTCCACCTGCGCTTCCGCTTCCGTCTCCTCCAGCAGATTGCAGATATACGCCTTTTCAAACGGGCGCTCAACCGTAAGCCGTGCCTTCGTCAGCGCATTCTCCGATTCATACATGCGCAGTACGATCCCTTCTCTATCTTCCGATATTTTGACGGTCTCGAGAACAACATTCTCCCGGTCTACCGACGCCAGCGAGCAGTCCGCCCCCGGCGTGCCGCCATTCACCGTAAGCGCAGGCTGATTCAGCCTGTAAGCCTCCGCCACCGTACCGGCCTCGCGCCATCCTCCGGCATGCGGATAGAGCGCATAGGTAAAGAAATGCTCCTCCTGATCCGTCACCGGATTGGGTTCGATACCCGACTTAATCAGCGTCAGTGCAATATTACTGTCCCTGACAGAATGGCCATACTTGCAGTCGTTGAGCAGGCTGACGCCGTAATGGCCCTCCGAGACATCCATCCATTTCTGTCCGCAGCTCTCAAACCGCGCCTTATCCCAGCTCGTATTCTGATGTGTCTTTCTCGTCAGATTGCCAAACTGAATGTCAAACGTTGCCTCATCTGTGTGCACATCAACCGGAAAATGCACCTTCAGCAGATGCTGGTGCTCCTTCCAGTCTACGTACGTCTCAAACTCGATCCGCCTGTTTTTCGCGTAAAAATGAATCTTCTGGCGAATAAAGGAATTGCTCACCCTGCGGGTGATCTCCAGCGTCATCCGCACCGGCCCTTTTTCGGTCCATTCCATGGACGCCACGTCGTCGACGTCCCAGGATTTTTCCGTGTAATAAATATCAATATCCCAGTTGTCGTAGTAGATCGGCTTATCCTCATACATCCGCATCAGATTCGCCCGCCCGCCCGCTTTGATTACTTCGCGGTCGTTCTCTTTGTCATAAATCCGTGTAAACAGTCCCTTTTCGTCAAACTCTGCAATATAATACGGCGTCTCAAGCCGTCTGTCGCCGTCCAGTGCGAACGGAGATGAAATGTGCTCCGGCGCTTTCGCCTTCGCGAAGGTCCGGTATCCCTTTGACGGCAGATGTTCCACATAGACGACCGCGCCCTCCGCGGTCTTTTGAACCGGATAGACATTTCCGTCCTCGTCGGCGAGAGCCTCCGCCCAGCAGCCGTCCAGGATGACCACATCGTCACGCGTCCTTCCGGTCGTGTTAAAGACCGTAATGCCGTCCCCTGTTCCGGCAAGCGCTTCCATACGCTCCTGCTTCAGCCTCCCGCACATTTCAGCCACCTCGGCATACTCCTTCTTTGTCACCTCATACACTTCATGGATACTCGAACCAGGCAGAATATCGTGAAACTGATTCAGAAGCACCTTTTTCCACATTGCCTCCAGTTCTTCTTCCGGATACGGCAATTTTTCCTGCGCCAGCACGCCAAACAGCTCCAGATCCATCAGCCCCAGCTCTGACTTTCGATTCGAACGTTTGTTTCTTGCCATCGAGGTATACGTCCCGCGGTGGTACTCAAAATAGAGTTCGCCGACCCACACCGGAAGACGTACGTTGTCTTTTACACGCTCGTTTAACTCGTCAAAATAAGTGCGCGCAAACGCCTGCCTTACCGCCGGGATGCCTTTCACCCCTTTTTCCATCCGCACGGACGTCTCCAGCATCTCCCGGTCCGGGCCGCCGCCGCCGTCCCCATATCCATAGGATATCAGGATATCATTGTTGATATCCTTATTCTGATACCGCATCCAGCCTCCCATAATGGAATCCGGATGCAGCCTTCCATTGTAAGTGGTAAAAAACCGTTCTGTCGGCTGGCCGACGTCAAGCGTCGTGATCAGATGCGTTAAGATCTCCGTCCCGTCAATGCCACGCCAGAGCATTGTATCGTAAGGCACCTTATTAAACTGATTCCATGCCAGCTTCGTCGTCATAAAATAATCAATCCCGCATTTTTTCATAATCTGCGGAAGGGCTCCGGAGTAACCGAACACGTCCGGCAGCCAGAGAATCCGGTTGTCAACGCCAAACTCTTCCTTAAAAAACCGCTTTCCGTGCAGGAACTGACGCACCAGAGATTCACCGGACGTCAGGTTGCAGTCCGCCTCCACCCACATACCGCCTTCCGGCTCCCAGCGCTTCTCCCTCACACGCTCCTTCACCTTTTCATAAAGCTCCGGATAACGCTCCTTTAAAAACGCATAGAGCTGAGGCTGGCTGGACATAAACCGGTAATCCGGGTATTCGTCCATCAGCTTTAAGACCGTCGCAAAGCTTCTGGCCACCTTCTCCCTGGTCTGCGCTACCGTCCACCACCACGCCACATCAATGTGCGTGTGCCCGATACACGTCGCAATCACATCCTTATATCCGGCATGGTCTGTGTACAGCTCTTTTTCGATAAAAGCAATTGCTTCTTTCAAAGACGCATAAAAGGCGTCCGAATAGGGCGTCCGCAGATCCAGAAGGTTTACCGTATCGTTTAAAATGCGCTCGATCTCCTTGCGGTTGCGGTCCTCTGCGTCCATACGCGGAAACGCTGCCAGCGGAACCCAGATATCATAGTAAAGCTTTTCAATGTCGGCGTCAATTTCACGCATTTCCACAATCAGATGAAACTCCGAGTGCAGCGTACCGGAGTACGCCTGCAGCTGCAGATCCCAGGTTTCCCCGGAAACGGCTTCTCTCGTCAGCAGGACCTCCCGGTGGTTCATGTCGATCCCCTGCACCGGCTCTCCGTTCACAAAGAGCAGAAACTGCGGATTTTTCGCGTCGTCAGACTCATCGATCTGTGTACAGACATACATCCACATATTTTTTCCGGCAAGCTCTTCCGGCACGGTGAATGTCGTCTTAAACCAGTAATGGCGGTCTTTTCCATACCAGTGCATTTTTCCGCTGTCAAACTCCTCCCACGGCGCCGCATCCCCTGCCGCGTCCCCGGGCGTGAAAAAAGTGCCCTCTTTGTATT
>CANDFU010000184.1 GCA_947384095.1 uncultured Roseburia sp.
GATGACGAGAGGTGACTGGAGTTCAGACGTGTGCTCTTCCGATCTAGGGAAGATATCAGCTTTATCGCTATCTTGCGGTTGTGGCAGATTTGTATCTGCTTCCGGATTCGGTTTTCCGCGCGGTTTTCCGCCGGTTCGGTGTTCATGTGATAAAGCTATGGCAGGAGATCGATTATATCCACTGCGCAGACGGAGAAAAAGAAAATGCATCTTTGATTATGGAATGAAAAAACATTGCATATGACAGGAGGCATTAGAAATGCAGAAAAACAGAGCAGGTGACAGAGCTAAGATATTGCTGATTGACGAAGATGAACAGATTTTTTATCTCCTCCGGACCCGGTTTGCAAGGGAGCGTTACCGGATTTATGCCGCCAGAAGCGGGCGGGAGGGAATGGAGATGAGTGCCAGTATATGCCCCGATCTGATTCTGATGGAGCTCAGGCTGAAAGATATGGAAGGGATGGAACTGATCCGGTGGTTCAGAGAGTGGACAGAGAGCCCGATTGTCGTAATTTCAGAACAAGGCGGCTGTAAAGAAAAAGTCGGTGCGCTCTATGGAGGAGCGGATGATTACGTTGTAAAGCCTTTTCACGAAGATGAACTGGCAGCCCGGATTTATACGGTGTTGCGAAGGCGGATTCCAAGCGGAGGAAAGGCGCTGTACCATGCGGGAGCGCTGGAAATTGACTTCAACAGGCGCAGGGTGAAGCTTGGCGGAGAGGAAGTACACTTTTCGCCGGTTGAGTACCGGATTTTAGAATGCCTGGCCGCAAATTCCGGCGCTGTCGTTACATATCAGATGCTGCTTGAGCGGATCTGGGGACCATATGCCAATAGTGGCAGCAGGATTCTGCGGGTAAATATGACAAATATCCGTAAGAAAATCGAGGCGGTTCCGATGAAGCCGGAATACATCGTTACGATCCCCAGGGTTGGATACCGCATGCTGGAGAATAGGCCGGCTAATCCGGCCGTTTGTGGGCCGGATTGTCTTTGTCAGGGCTGACATCAGAGTTTTTTTTCTGAAAGTAGGTGTCGTGGATTCCGTAAAGGAAACCTCCTGCGACGACGGCGGCTCCAAGTATTGCGATAATAAATTCTGCTGTACTCATAAAAGTGGTTTTCCTTTCCTGCCGGATTTTTTCATGGAGTATAACAGAATGGAAAGGCGATTTGGGGAAAAGTTCCTTTTTTTAATTTTTCTGAAGTCAGTCCGGGCGGGGTTTTAGCGGTTTCTTTATTTTATGGACATCTGCTGTCTGCAGATGTCCATTACTGTCCTTTTATGACGTCCGGATCCCGGGTGACAGTGCACAGTGGCCGGAAAATGATATGCTGCGAAAACAATTCACTGCCACAGGTCTTGTTTTTAGTGGAAAAAATTGTGGATGTTAATAAAAAAATCAGAAAAAGTGGTTAACACCTTTGTAAAGTATGACGATATAAGAAATAAGGAATTGTCTACGATAAAGATTATAGCAGTTTTCCGAGAAAGATGCGGAACAAGGAGATGTGCTTATGTACAAGGATGTATGGAAACGAGTTTTAGCAGTGGCGGTAACGGTATGTCTGGTTGTTACCTTCGTGCAGTGGCCGACGAGGGTAAAGGCAGAAGAGACAAAGACATATCACCTGTATCAGCACGGCGGTGACGGGGATGCCGGAATCGTTAAGGCACGCAGGGCGGCCGCAGTCTTTACGGTCAATCAGAATGAGGACGGAGAGGCCGAGATCTTAGAGAGCGCGACCTTTGACCTTCATGTGGAAGAGGGGACGGATGCGAGTCAGACGAAGGCTACCGTGGCATACTATGTGAGGCCGGCAGCAGGGAAGCCGGATCTGGGTAAGTTTGTGTGTTCCGACGAGCTTTATGGCCTTGTGGAAGGAACCAACCGGATTGATCTGAACAGTTCGCTGATGGAGATGGAACCGGGGACGACATTTGCAATTATTGTCACGCTTACCGGGGAAGGTGTTTCCTTTTACGCAGACGAATTATCGGAAGAAGGCAGAACTTATATTGATCAGGAAGACGGCACATGGAAAGATCTCATGGCGGAGAAGCGTGTGCTGAATATCCGGGCGATAACGTATGATGTGGAGGTTGAGGAAGTCAGCATCGTCACACGTATCAGAACTGCTTTTTCCAGGAGCAGTGCAGAGCCGGAGATCCCTGTTGACGCGCCGGCTGATGCGCCGTCGGGGGATGCGGCTTCACAGCCGGGGCAGGACATTACAGATGGAGAAAATGACGGAAGCGGGGAGCAGGCTCCGGTTCCGCCGGCCAACGAGGATGGAAGTGCAAATGATGTTCCGTCGGGAGAGGAACAGAATCCGCCTGCAGAGGGAGAAAATCCAGGAGGGGGAGAACAGGCTCCTGTAGATTCCGAAACGGGAGACACACAGGCACCGGCGGACACGAATGAACCGTCGGGAGATACACAGGCACCGGCGGATACGAATGAACCGTCGGGAGACACACAGCTTCCGACCGGACCGGCGACGGATACAACGGAAACGCAGACACCGGCGGATACGAATGAACCGTCGGGAGATACACAGGCACCGGCGGATACGAATGAACCGTCGGAAGACACACAGCTTCCGGCTGGGACAGAGAATACGCAGACACCGGCGGATACAAATGAACCGCCAGAAGACACACAGCTTCCGAGCGAACCGGCGACGGATACAACGGAAACGCAGACACCGGACGAGGAGCCGACAGATACGGAAGAAGAGCCGGTGATGATGGGAGGCGAAGGGAGCGGTAAGCCGGAAAAGCCGCAGAAGCTGCCTGAGCGTGATACAAACAGCAATATCAAAATGGATCCGGCCATGATGATTATCGGAGTGAGCGAGACGGCGACGCTGACGCTGACGACCGGCGGCGGTACGGGAGTGGTCTGGACCAGCAGGAATCCGGAGATTGCGACGGTGACGGGAAGCGGTTCCTGGCAGGCAGACGTGCGCGGCGTTATGACTGGTCAGACCGTGATCACTGCAGACTATCAGGGAAAGACATATACCTGTGATGTTTATGTAATTGCGAGTGCGGAGTCTCTTACAGTTTCCTTTAGTGAAGGAAATAACGTACTCTATGACGGTCAGCCTCATACCCCTGCGATGACGGTTATGCTGGGTGAACTCACACTGACAGAAGGAAGTGATTACCAGTCAGAGCTTGTATATATCGATACGAATCGTACAGAATTTACATCGGGTATCGAGGGCGCCAGCAATGGATTCCGGAATGCCGGGACATACCGGTATGACATCACGGGAATCAAAGGGGTAGCAGGCTTTAGTGGGAGTTTTCAGGCGTCTTTTGTAATTGAAGCAAAAAATATTAATCACGAAGAGGTAATTTGTGAAATAGACGAAGCCCTGTTAAAAGCAAGTGGAAAACCGGAGAGTTATCTTAAGATACGGGATGAAGGAAGAGGCGAAGCGCTTGTTATTCACCAGGATTACGAAATCAGTGTACAGAACGGCAAGATTATTCTTACCGGTATCGGGAACTATACCGGTGAGCGCAGACTGAATGAGCCGAAATCACTGGCAACAGCCCAGATCACTTTTACTGCTACGAACGATGAACACGGGCTTGTGCGGGAAAACGGCGAGTGTGTTTATACGGGTGAAGAACGTCAGCCGGGTATCAATGTGACACTGGGGGACGTTGTCCTTGCCAGGGACAGGGATTATACGATCAGTTATGTGGGGGAACGCACAAATGTAAACGGGACGCCGGCGCCAAGTGTGGTTATTACGGGAATCAACGATTATTACGGGACGGCACAGAAAGGATTTTCCATTATAGCGAAAGATATCGGGGAGGCGGATGTCAATAAAATGGTGTCTGCATCCAGAGACGACACTGGTAATCTGATCCCGGAAGCGACAATCGTTTATCGAAACCATCTGCTGACGAAAGATAAGGACTTTACAATCCGGTCCGTGTCGGAAGATCTGGCGGCCGGGACCGGAACTTATGAGGTGACTGGTATCGGGAATTACAGCGGAACGGCTACCGGAATTTATAAGATTGATGTCAGCGATATCAGTACGATCGTAAAGGGGATCCAGCCGATTGTAAAAGAATATACGGGCGGGAAACAGGAACCGTACTCCGAGATTGAGCTGATTTACCATGCCGGCTCCGGCGTTTCCAATCTTGTTCCGGATACGGATTATACAGTCCGCTTTGAAAATAATACGAGCGCAGGAACACCGCGGGTGATTATAGAAGGTAAGGGCAGATACACCGGACAGAAGGTGATACAGGATAAGAATGCCTTTGAAATCAGACCGGTAGATTTTGCTACGAGTACGGATATCAAGGTGTCGCCTGCTTCGGGCGGAAGCATATTCTATTCTCCGGTTGACGGCGAGATGGTTCAGAAGGTGGAGGTTACGTTCCGGACCAACGCGGATCCGAGCGGCAGCATCACGCTTGCGGAGGGGACAGATTATACGATTACCCGCGGAGCGAACGCAGGTCTGGGAAAGAAAAACATTACGATCACCGGACTGGGAAATTTTATCAATGACAAGACATTGGAATATACGATTGTTCCGTGCGAGCTGCGCGAAGCAAGCCTTGCCGGAAAAATCAAAGTAGAGATCACACATCCCGAACTTCCTTATGGCAGCAGGCCGGAAGACGCCGGAATCAGGGTTTATTATGTTGCGGGCAACGGCGGACTGCATGAACTTACGGAAGGAAGCAAGGGTGAGAGCGGTAAGGATTTTTATATTGAATATCAGCCAGTATCTATAACTCAATTAAAGTGGAGAGTT
>CANDFU010000185.1 GCA_947384095.1 uncultured Roseburia sp.
TGATGGTATTGGAAATGGCATGCGCCATCGCACGCCTTTTATCCCCGTCGAACCGCTCCTGCTGTTCTTCATAACTGTGCCACAGGAAAATGGAGTAATCCATCGTGACGCCGAGCTGCAGGACAGCCGCCAGAGCCTGCGTCACATAGGAAATTTCCCCCTGTATGATATTCGTACCCAGATTATAGACGATCGCCATGCCGATACTCAGCAGGAAAAACAGAGGCGCAACCGCAGAATCCATCGTCAGCGACAATACCAGCACCGCCAGGGCCACCGCAATCAGCACATAAACCGGCGTCTCCTTGTTGGAGAGGTTTTTCGTGTCCGTCACAACTGCCGACATCCCGCTGACAAAACAGCGCTCTCCCGCCGTCCGCCGGATTTCCTCAATTGCATCCATCGTCTCGTCCGCCGACATCGACGTGTCGTAGAGCACAGCCAGCAGCGTACTCCCCGCCTCTTTATTGTTAAAAAATTCGTAGATATCCTGCGGAAGCATCTCCATCGGAATGCTTAGATCGGCGAGAGAATCATACCAGATCACCGATTTTACATGGGGTACTTCCTCCATGCGCTCCCGCATTTCCTTAATCTCTTTTGCCTCCATCCCCTCCACGACGCAGAATGAAAACGCCCCTGTTCCAAACTCTTCCAGCAGAATATCCTGCCCCTTCATGGTTTCGATGTCTTTTGGAAGATAGGTCAGGATATCGTAATTTACCCTCGTCCGGAAGTATCCGATTCCCGCCGGAATCAAAAGCAGGATACTTAAAATCAGAATCGGCACCCTGAGCTTTACAACGCCCTTCCCAAATTTAATCATCTCTTTCCACCCTTTCCCTTGTTTCTTTTCTGTCTTGCACAAACCTATCTTAAAAAAAAAGATCGAATATGAAAATATTCAATCTTTTTCGTCTGTCGCACAACGGTATACATTTTTATGGAACTGTATATCCGGAACAACAAAAATATGGAATTGTATAGCAGGGTCCGCACCGTATCACATATCGGCAAGGATATCGTCCATCGAACGTTTTATGATGTAATCATAGATCTCGGCCAGCTCTTTCGCCGTGATCGTCATACCCGACTGAATCCACGTAATCGTCACATAGCACATGGACTGTGCATAATATTCGGCGATCCACTCCGGCGTCAGCCAGACAAACTTCTGATCCCTGCCCTTGGCCCTGTCCCTTATGACTTCCAGCAGAATCTGCCGGACACAGGCCTGTGCGATACTTCCAAAGGAATTCTGCCCCTCCAGCCTGCTGGCCATCGTATAAAATTCTTTTTCTTTTTCAATGCTGGTAAACAACAGCACCAGCGCTTCGTTCACCATTCCGTTCTGTATCAGCGGCGTGACCGGCCCCAGGAGCTGCGTGGAAATAATCCATTCCAGCAGCTCATATTTGTCCTGGAAATGGTTGTAAAAAGTCGGCCGGATTACCCCCGCCTTGTCTGTGATCTCTTTTATCGTGATTTTTTCAATCGGCTGTTTTATCGCCAGTTCCTTGAAACTCTCAGCCAGAAGTGTGTCCATCTCACGCTTTCCCGTCATATTTCCCTCGTCTCATTCATCTGATCTGATTCTTTTATCCGGACGGCTGTGCCTCGTCAAATTCAACCGTAACAAAATAGCCCTTTGGCGTTTCCTTGATATCCACGACCGTCCCCTCTTTTGACTGAATGCGCTCGCTCACCGCATAGTTTGCCGACATCGCATACGCTTTCCCCAAGGTATAATAATAGGAGGAAGGCAGCCTTCCCTCTGTCACAGGAAGCACTTCGCCAACCTCAAGCAGACCGGTACGCTCCATTTTAAACTCTTCCCGTCTCATCCCTTACACCTGTCCGTCTTCCTCATCGTCCGTCTCCTCATCCACTTCCCTGTACTCGACATCCACGGCCCGCGCTTCCTCGACTACCGCTTTCGCCGTGCGGACTGCCATCGTCACGATCCACAGATCGGAAATGCCGTCATATATCAGGGCGATACCGATCAGCCGCACCGCAAACGTCACGATTCCGAACGCCTTGACGATACAGAGCACACCGAGAATCAGGCCGAGCGCCGCCGCAATCAGCATCCCCCACCATTTCTCGTAATGATTGCCCTTTATCTCAAGCGCCAGCTTGAAATCCTGAAGGCTGTGAATCACCAGGATCACACCGATCACAATCGGTATCAGGCTGACGATGCTCTCCGGTTTCATAAAAATCCACACGCCCACGAGAAGCACCACAAGCCCTAATATCCCGGAAAACGGATGCGCCATCCGGTTCGTAAAATAGGAGATCAGGTTCACCGCCCCCATGATAATGAGCCCCGATGCCAGTACCCTGCAGAACAGATCAATCGTCTTCTGCGGCCAGAACAAAATCACGACGCCCATCACGACGCATAACACCGCGGACAAAATCAGATCCGCCTTTATCCTTTTTAATGTCTCCTTCATCGTCTCACACTCCCTGTCCATTTATTTTTACCTCATTTCCGCGCGTCTTTTGTGCATGTCGGGTTTGTGGATACCGCCGTTTACAGTATTCCCGCCCCTGTTCCGGACATTCGCAAAAGCAGCACAGACAACACTCTTACTATAACATGTTTTGACCACAGATTCAAGAATGCCTTGACAGCCGTATTTACTTTCATTAGACTTTTCTTATGGAGGATTTATATGGGAAAAGAGCAGAAAACCAATGCGATGCGCATTTTAGACAGGGAAAAAATATCTTACAAAACGATTCGGTATGAATGCGGCGAATTTATCGACGGACTGCACACCGCACAAATCACCGGCGCTCCCGTCGGACAGTCTTTTAAGACACTCGTCCTGCGGGGAAAAACCGGACAATATTATGTCTTTGTCATCCCCGTCGCCGACGAGGTCGATTTAAAGGCCGCGGCGAGAGCAGTTGGCGAAAAGTCTGTGGAGCTGCTTCCCGTAAAAGAAATCACGGCCGTTACCGGTTACGTCCGCGGCGGCTGTTCACCTCTGGGCATGAAGAAGACGTTTCCGGCCGTCCTGCAGAAAGACGCCGCTTCTTTTGACACCGTATATATCAGCGGCGGGCGCATCGGGATTACGATCGCCCTCGCACCGGACGATCTCATCCGGGCGGCACATGCACACTATGCGGACGTCGTCCGGAAATGACGCAGATCTGCATAGCCGGAAGACAATATGGGAATTTATGGCGGAAAACGACATTTTAGGAGGGAACTGAAAGGGGCATGTTATGGGCAGAAAATTATCGGAAATGAGTCTGGAGGAACTCTGGCAGTTGTTTCCCATTTTCCTGACAGAGCATCGCAGCTGCTGGATGGACTGGTATGCCGATGAAAAAGCGGTTCTGGAGAAAACCATTCCCCAGGCTGTCAGAATCAGCCATATCGGAAGCACGGCAGTCAGCACAATCCAGGCAAAACCGATTATTGATATTCTTGTGGAGGTTTCGAAAAATTGCGATCTGACTGCCGTCAGAGATCTTCTGGAGGGCCGCTATATCTGCATGAGTCAGGGCGCTGACAGAATGTCTTTCAATAAAGGGTATACGGAAAAGGGATTTTCCGAAAAAGTGTTTCATCTGCATCTGAGGTACCTTGGAGACCATGACGAATTGTACTTTCGGGATTATCTCATTGATTATCCCGATATCGCTCATGAATATGAAAAATTAAAGCTGACGCTGTGGAAAAAATTTGAACATGACAGGGACGGATATACCGCTGCAAAGACCTGGTTTGTCGAGAAATATACGAATGAAGCGAAATCAAGATATGGTATTGACCAGTCAGAAGGAAAGGACGACATATGAAACTACTTGTGATCAACGGAAGCCCCAGGGGAAACAGGAGCAACACCTACAAACTGACAAAGGCCTTCCTCTCCGGGATGAAAGAAAACGCGGATGCCGCAGGAGAAGCCTTCGAGCTAGTAGAAATCCAGGTAAACCAGCTTAAAATACATCCCTGCCTCGGCTGCTTTTCCTGCTGGAATCAGACTCCCGGAAACTGCTGCATCCACGATGACATGGAGGAAGTCATTCAGAAGCTGTTGTGGGCTGACATCACGATCTGGAGCTTCCCTCTTTACTACTTTACCGTGCCGGGCGGGCTGAAAAACCTGATTGACCGCCAGCTCCCGATGCAGCTTCCTTTTATGACGGAAAACGAAAAACAGACCGGCAACGGAAGCCATCCGCCCAGATATGATATGACCGGGAAGAAAACGGTGGTTATCTCCACCTGCGGGTTTTATACGGCGGAGGGTAATTACGACGGCATATACAGCCTGTTTGACCACACCTGCGGCAGAGACGGCTACACCACTATTTTCTGCGGACAGGGCGAGCTGTTCCGTATACCCGATTTATCCCAGAGAACCGATCAGTATCTCGGAATTGTCCGAAAAGCGGGTATGGAGTATTTTTCCGGCAGGATCCTGCCGGAGACAGTCGCCGAACTCAGCCAGCTTCTGTACCCCAGGGAAACGTTTGAAGCCTGGGCAGATTTAAGCTGGGGAATTGACCGGCAGAGCGGGGAAAAAGAGTCCGACGCGCTGACTTTCACCAGACAGATGGCGGTGCTCTACCGGAAAGAAAGTTATCCCGGCCGTGATCAGGTATTGGAGATGTACTATACGGACATTGACGAATGTTATCAGATCGTGATGGGAAAAGAGGGCAGCCGGGTTGTCACGGACGGCTCCATGACCGCCACCACCAGAATCGAAACGCCCCTTTCCGTATAGATCGGAAGAGCACACGTCTGAACTCCAGTCACCTCTCGTCATCT
>CANDFU010000186.1 GCA_947384095.1 uncultured Roseburia sp.
TGCACGCAAAATGCCAGAAACGGGCATTCTGGCGCTGATACGGACAGCGCAGCGATTGCGCAGTCCTGTCTGGAGGATTTGCTGCTTTCACAATAAAAAAAAGCAACCGGCTTCTGTCTCAGAAACCGGCTGCCTTTCTGTATGGCGTTCGGCAAAACGGAACGCCAGATATCTCACATAAGTACCATACCATGTTCGTCTGCGGGTTTTGGAATGATAACCATCAAATCAACTATCGTATTAACAATGCTGAATCCGGACCAGCAGAGAACCAGATATAATAATCCCACTTTCCACTGCTTCGCGTAAAAACGGTGACCGCCCATCCAGCCGGTAAGGACAGCGAGGAGAATGTATTTCTTTTTTTGGAGCAAAACAGCCTCCCGCGCGTCCCTGCGCTCGAAAAAACTGGAGACGGCATGGGACAATCTCCCTTCTTTTGTCTTAATGCCCTGCTCTTTTTTCAGCTCTTTTAATTCTTCCTCGAGCAGTGCCATCTTGACAAGATCCAGTTTTTCATCCTTTTTTACTTTTTTCACGTCTCTCATTTCCCGTTGGCAGCCTTCAGCTTGATGGCCGTAACTTCACGCTGGATTTCCGCCATCTTCGCTTTTGTCAGCGGGTAGAACTTCAATGCGATCAGATTGGCGAGAAGGCCGAGTATAATCAGGCCGTTCGCAAGGAACGCGACGCCGATGCGCAGCTCCATCGTGACCGGATCGCCCTGCACCGGGTTGTGATCTGTAAATCCAACAGAGGCAAATACAATTCCCGCAATCATCGGCGCAAAAGAGGAAACCATCTTATCCACAAACGAGAACAGCGTTCCCATAAGGCCCGGGACATATTTTCCGGTACGATAAACTTCATAGTCCGCACAGTCCGCCGTCATCGGGATAACCAGACTTCCCGAGATCGACTGGAATCCAGTCTGTATGAGCGTAAGCGTTAAGTGCAGAATCAGGAAATATCCCCAGCGCAGAGCGCCTGTCGAAGGATCCGAAGTCATCGTACTGGGATCGCCGACCAGCCAGAGGACAATCAACAGAGCGTTCACAACAATACCGCCGGTGGAACCGAATACCATGGCTTCCTTCTGCCCCATTTTCGGAGCCAGAATCGAAACGGCAAGAAAACCGATAATCATGGCCGGAATCGTCGTCAGCGCAGTCACACTTCCCTGCAGCAGGGTGGATCCTGCGATGCAGGCGAACATCGCAACCTGTACGGCGCTTGTTCGCGCTGAAGATGCAAGCTTATCCGTCGAAGCGGAGATAACCAGCATCTGGATGGCACGGTTTCCCTTTAAGGTCTCCCAGTAGTCCTTCAGGCCAATCCTGGTCGGCTCGCCGGTGCCGAAAAATTCGGTGCGGTCTTTCGGTGAAATTGCGATTACGGCAAGCGTGGTAAAAATACCGGATACGATCGCAACCCCTACCCACAAAATGTGGAAAAACTGCGTGCTGGTATATCCGCCGACGTCCTGCAGACTATTCGCAATGTTTGCCGACACAATACCAATAAAAGCAAACAGAAACGTGTTGTACACGCTGTCAAATGCCGCAAACAGCGGGCGCTGCTTCGGGTCGTTTGTCAGAACGCTCTGCGCGCTCTTTGTAACGACGCACTGTGCCGTATATCCAAGATAGTAGATACAGGATATTAAAATAAAAAAGATAAAGCGGAATCCTTCCGGAAGCAGATGTGTCACATGGAACAACACAAAGCTGGTTATCAGAAGCGTAATATTGCCAATCACCATAAACGGCCGGTTCTTGCCAAATTTTCCGTTCATCTTGTCAACCATAAAGCCGACAAACGGGTCTGTCACGCCGTCCCACATACGCATTATCATGGAAAAACTGGACGCCACAACCATACCGATGCCAACCCACCCCATCAGATAGTAACTAACGTAACCCATCAGAAACAGATAAAGGTTTGTCGCCGTATTGTTGAGCGCAAAACAGCCGATACGCCAGAGCGGAACGCGGTGGATACCATTATGTTCGTAATCTTTGTCGTAAAACTTATCGGGTAGTGTTCGAACTTTTGCCATTACTTAAGTCTCCTTTCAAATCAAGGTACATTCCGTACGTTTCATCCCAGACCGCAGGATTGTTCCACAAATCAAAACCCTTTGCGTACTGGAATTGTGAAAATACATTGCCCATACCCCCGTCTGCTTTTCCCGAAATGATGCCGCGTGAGTTCCCCCTCCTCATGGAAACCATCCGTCCGCAACGTTTCTTTCCGGAAAGTGCACTGACCTGTTCTATGCATCAAAGCATATTCCCCAATTAATTATATTCTCATTATAACATCAATGTATATATCCGTCAATCTTTATTCTTTTTTCCATTTCTATGTTATGCAAACTGCACAAACCAGATTCAATCCACTCCCATTCTGTTTTCTTAGGCATATGACCAGACACCCCGGCGGCCCGGAACGCATATGATAAAAAATATCGTATGTTATACATTCACCTGCCCGAGGAGGTTTTTCTATGGCATCTTCCGAAACGACCCGTACCTTCACTTTTTCCCTGCTCACAGCAGATATCGTCAAAACCTCCGCCGGCAATCCGGCGGGAACACAGGCTTTTTTTGTCTCCGGGGAAGAACTTTCCCATACAGGAGGTGCCGACGCTTTTCTGCGGGAACTCCTGATCGGAAGCAGACGCATAGAGCCACTCGTCCTCCGCGCCTCTGTCGGGGAAAAAATCTGTCTCCGCCTTATCGCACCACGCCCTGCACAGACAGATAAGAGCGGCCCTGCCGTCGGCGGCCCTCTCTCGTTTACCGACGAAGACGGCCGTTTTCTCACCCCGGAGCCGGAAAGCAAAGACGACGGAATGCATACCTGGTATTTTCCGGCCAGAAACCACCCCGGCGTCCTCTTTTTCCAGAGCCGCCTTCCCGCTGTCACGGGAAGCCAGAATGCCTTTGGCGTCCTGCTGATCGAAGAGGCGCAGGCCTCCTTCCACACGGTCCGTACCGGCGCCCCTCTGCAAAGCGGGACAAAGGCCGTCATCCGCAGAGCCGGAAAATCCGCATTCCGTGAATATGTCCTGTTTATACACCATATTGCACAATCCGGCTCTTTATACCTTAATTACCGCGCGGAACCGATTGCCGGCCGCTTAAAAAACCACCGCGACCCTTCCTATGCCTTCAGCTCCAGAGTCCACCGCGACCCGGCGACACCGATTCTGGAAGCATACCCCGGAGATACCGTTGTCATCCGGATTTTTGACCTTACGCAGGCCAGGCAGCCCTCCTTCCGTCTTTTCGGGATGGACTGCCATACGTCTTTCCTGGCCGCACCGGGCTTTTCTGAAATCCGTATCCTAAAGACCGGCGCGCCGGGCGATTATCTGTATATTCCGGGCACAAACGACAATGCCTGGGACGGCTTATGGGGGATTTTCCGCGTTCACCCCAAAATAAAGAAAAGGCTGCTGCCACTCGGCCCGGCGGACCGTCATACCTCTTCCCGCGCGCCCGTCCCCGGAAAAGACGATCTGATCCGCAGACATAAAATTGTAGCAATCCGGAAAATGCTCCCGGATTCGTCCGCACCGGAATGGCTGTTTGTTTCCGGAAAAGCTCAAAAACGCGTCATTCGGGCCGGCTGCCGCCCAAAACCACTGGTTCTATTCGCAGATCCCGGAGACTGGATTGAACTTACACTCTGCAGCCTGTCCGACACTCCCGACAACATTCCCTTAAGCCCTCCATCGAAAAAAGCATGCCCTGCATATTCCAGACGTGTTTCCCTGCACCCGGAGTGCCTCCCCTGTGATCCCGTTTACTCCTCGGGCATCAATGTCGGATATAATAAAATGGAACAGACCATTCCTCCCGGCGGCCATATCACCTATCTCTGGCATGCCGGCAGGCCCGGCGCATCCTGCCGGCTGCTTCCGTTTGGCGATATCCGCCTTAGTGAAACAGATAATTCCTGCCCGGTCATCCACGTCGGGACAGAGACGGACGGCTTTCTGTATCGTCTCCGCAGGCAGATCTTCTCCGTAAAAACGCGTATTGCCGACATTCTTGCGCCTTATGCAGATCTTCTGAATCGCTGCAGGAAAAAATAAATTTTCAGAAACATCCAGGCCGCGGAACCTCTTCGTTTCCGCGGCCTGGATGAAACCTGCTCATAAGCAGCGCTGTGGCAGGCCGGAACTTCAGCTCGCTTTTCCCCCCGGCACACTTCCCGCAGCACTGTCCGGAATCAGAATTTTAAGCGTAAACATCCCGTCCTCTAACTTTTTGCTATACTGTCCTCCATACTTTTCGACCGCATTTTTCAGATTGAGCAGTCCGAAGCCATGTGCAAACGTATCTTTTTTTGTGGTGCCCTTAAGCTCCTTCGGAGCCGGCAGCGCACTGTTTTTCACGATAATCACCAGCATATCCCTTACCCTGTCCGCTTTCACCGTGACCAGCCTCTGATCTTCCGGCAGCTTTTCACTGGCCTCAATCGCATTGTCAAGGGCGTTGCCGAAAATCGTGCTTATATCCAGCGGTTCCATAAAGGAACCGTCTTCAAAAGAGACAGCCGCGCTGAAATCAATCTTTT
The DNA here is from genome assembly GCA_947384095.1 of uncultured Roseburia sp. Taxonomy (GTDB): domain Bacteria; phylum Bacillota; class Clostridia; order Lachnospirales; family Lachnospiraceae; genus Roseburia. The sequence goes on from CANDFU010000186.1 coordinate 4,591, forward strand.
TTTCCCACGCCGCCTTCGCTTTGTCACGGATAATAATATCCAGAAACTCATTCCCCGTGTGATGGTAATTTTCATATTCCCGAATCTGGTCCTGCAGCTCCCGGACAGACTCCTGCACCGCCCGTCCGTTTCCCG
>CANDFU010000187.1 GCA_947384095.1 uncultured Roseburia sp.
GGCCGCGCCGAAATTGTGCGCCGATTGAAAGAGCTGGGATATTCCTATGTCACGCTGGATCTGGAGGGGTTCCGCTCCGGGAGCATGGATGTAAACATTGCGGGCGGGATGCCGTTGACAGACACGCCGGACGCGTAAACCTGGGGGCGCCGGCAGGGGCTAACCCTCTGCGAGATTTCCGGTATACAGCTGGTAATATTTTCCGCGCTCTGCGAGAAGCTGTTCGTGGTTCCCGCGCTCGATCACGCGGCCCTGTTCGAGTACGATAATACAGTCACTGTTTTTTACGGTAGAGAGGCGGTGCGCGATTACGAAGGTGGTCCGTCCGTTCATCAGCTTATCCATGCCGTCCTGTACGATTTTTTCCGTCCGGGTGTCGATCGAACTGGTCGCTTCGTCAAGGATCAGCACAGGCGGATCCGCGATCGCGGCCCGCGCGATTGCGAGGAGCTGCCGCTGGCCCTGGCTTAAGTTTGCGCCGTCCCCGGTGAGCATCGTCTGATAGCCGTCGGGGAGCTGCTGGATAAAAGTGTCGGCATTTGCGAGCTTTGCGGCGGCCATCACTTCCTCATCCGTGGCATCCAGTTTTCCATAGCGGATGTTTTCCATCACGGAGGCGGTGAAGAGGTGTGTGTCCTGCAGTACGATGCCAAGAGAATGTCTCAGGTCATCTTTTCGGATTTTATTGATGTTGATGCCGTCGTAGCGGATTTTTCCGTCCTGGATATCATAAAACCGGTTGATCAGGTTGGTGATGGTTGTTTTTCCGGCTCCGGTACTGCCGACAAACGCGATTTTCTGTCCCGGCGTCGCGTAGAGATCGACGTTGTGCAGAACGGTTTTTTCGGGAACATAGCCGAAATCCACGTCGTCAAACACGACGTCCCCGCGCAGCTCGACATAGTCTGTGCTTCCGTCGGCCCGGTGCGTGTGTTTCCACGCCCATACGCCGGTGCGTTCCTTTACTTCAGTCAGTTTTCCGTTTTCCTTTCTGGCCCGGACCAGGGTGACATATCCTTCGTCCGTTTCTTTTTCCTCGTCGAGAAGAGCGAAAATCCGCTCCGATCCCGCAAGAGCCATCACAATGTTATTGATCTGCATGCTGAGCTGGTTGATCGGCTGCCCGAAGCTTTTATTAAACGTCAGAAAGCTGGCCAGGCCGCCGAGCGTGAAGCCGCCGACGCCGTTTAAGGCGAGTGCGCCGCCGACCATGGCGCAGAGCACATAGCTGATGTTTCCGATCTGTGCGTTGACCGGCATCAGGATATTTCCGAATTTGTTGGCGTTATCGGCGCTTACAAACAGATGGTCGTTCAATTCGTTGAATTTCTCAATGCTTTCCGCCTCATGCGTAAAGACTTTTACGACTTTCTGCCCGTTGATCATTTCTTCGATATATCCGTTTACCGCCGCGATGTCCTGCTGCTGGGCGATAAAATATCTGGCGCTTAAACCCCCGATCTTTTTGGTCGAAAACAGTGTGACGCCGACCATGGCGAGTGTCAGAAACGTCAGCGGGATATTGAGGGTGAGCATGCTCAAAAAGACACTGACGATGGTGATGATACTGTTTAAAAACTGTGGGATGCTCTGGCTGATCATCTGTCTGAGCGTATCGGCGTCGTTGGTGTAGGTGGACATGATATCGCCGTGGGAGTGTGTGTCAAAGTAGCGGATCGGCAGTTCCTCCATATGCGTAAACATGTCGTCGCGCAGGTTTCTTAAGACACTCTGGGTGACGAATACCATAATCCGGGTGTTGGCATAGGCCGCCGCCGCCCCGGCGAGGTAAAAGAGACCGACCCGTCCGATGGCGTGTGCCAGGCCGGAAAAATCGGGATTTTCCTGTCTTGTCAGCGGCAGTATGTAGCCGTCGATCAGCGTCTGCATAAACAGCGTTCCCTGCACGCTGGCGAGCACCGTGATCAGGATACAGACTATGACGACGGCGCACGGTACGGCATAGCCTTTCAGGATGTATTTCATCAGGCGGGCAAAAAGTTTTCCAGGATTCTTTACTTTGGGGCGGGGGCCACCCGGCCTTCTCCCCGGCCCGTGAACCGGTTTTACGTTCTGTTTCTGTTCCGGCATTATGCGGCACCTCCTTCGTCAAAATCTCCGCTTCCGCCGGTCTGGGATTCATAGACGTCGCGGTAGATTTCGTTTTCTTTTAACAGTGTTTCGTGTGTACCAAAGCCGTTTACGGCGCCGTTGTGCAGCACGATAATGCGGTCTGCATTCTGCACGGAAGAAATGCGCTGCGCGATGATCAGCTTTGTGGTATCCGGGATTTCTTCTGCAAAAGCTTTGCGTATCCTGGCATCCGTCGCGGTGTCCACGGCGCTGGTGCTGTCGTCCAATATCAGGATCTTTGGTTTTTTGAGCAGCGCGCGTGCGATGCAGAGGCGCTGTTTCTGCCCGCCGGAGACATTTGTCCCGCCCTGTTCGATGTGTGTGTCATATCCGTCCGGAAAACGCTCTATAAATTCATCGGCGCAGGCGAGACGGCAGGCGCGGCGGCACTCTTCTTCGGTGGCATTTTTATCTCCCCAGCGCAGATTTTCGCAGATTGTGCCGGAGAAGAGGACATTGTTCTGCAGGACGACGGATACCCCGTTGCGGAGCGCGTCCAGATCGTAGGAGCGGACATCCCTGCCGCCGACGATCACAGAGCCTTCGGAGGCATCGTACAGACGGCTGATCAGGTTTACAAGAGTCGATTTGGAGCTTCCGGTTCCGCCGATGATACCGATCGTTTCGCCGGAGCGGATGGAAAGATGGATATCGTCGAGCACCGGTTTTGCCGAAGCCTCGTTGTAGCGGAAGGTGACGTGATCGAAGGTGATGCTGCCGTCCGCGAGGGCTAAGACAGGATTTTCGGGGTTGGTGATATCGCTTTTTTCCTGCAGGACTTCGCAGATACGTCTGGCGCTGGCCGCACTCATCGTCAGCATGACAAAGACCATCGAGAGCATCATAAGGCTCATCATGATGTTCATGCAGTAGGTAAGCAGGCTCATCAGCTCGCCGGTCGTTAACGTTCCTCCCACGATCATTTTTGCGCCGGTCCAGCTGATGGCGATGATACAGCCGTAGACAGCGATCTGCATGATCGGGCTGTTAAATGCCAGGATGCCTTCCGCTTTGATGAACAGGCGGTAGATATTCTGGCTGGCCGAAGTAAATTTTTCTTTTTCAAAATCTTCCCGCACATAGGCTTTTACCACGCGGATGGCGGAGACATTTTCCTGCACCGAGGCGTTCAGGTCGTCGTATTTCGGGAAAGCTTCCATAAAGTAGCCATGGGCTTTTACCGTGATGACGGCCAGGAGGATGCCGAGGAAAAACACGGCGGCGAGGTAGATGAGTGCCAGTCTGGGGCTGATAAAAAACGCCATGCACATCGCGCAGACCAGGCTGATGGGAGCGCGGACGCACATGCGCAGCAGCATCTGGTAGGCGTTCTGTATATTTGTCACGTCGGTTGTAAGCCTTGTGACAAGCCCGGCCGTGCTGAATTTGTCGATGTTGGAAAATGAAAAGGTCTGAATGTTTTCAAACATCGCTTTTCTTAAATTGCGGGCGAAGCCGGTTGAAGCCCGCGCGCCGTATTTTCCGCCCATCGCCCCGGCGTAGAGGGAGATAAAGGCGGTGACGACCATACAGATGCCCATCACATAAATGTGCCGGAGATTTCCGGCGTCCACGCCGTCGTCGATGATGGAGGCCATCATCAGAGGGATGATTGTTTCCATGAGTACTTCTAAAATCATGAAAACGGGGGTGAGAAGAGAGTCTTTTTTAAACTGTCCGATCTGAGCCCCTAAGGTTTTTAACATGTGATCACTTCCTTTTTTCATTATGGTATTGATTTTTAATTGTTAGTGTGCTAACAATATAGTTATACGACAGGATTTATTTCTTGTCAAGATGTCGGGCGGGAGTTTTGGAGGAGAAAAATGAAGCGTTCGCAAACGGTTGGGTACAAGATCCGGTTAATTCACAATGAAATTCATAAGAGGATGGAGGCGAAAAGGCTGAAAAATACAGATGAGGCAACGGGTATGCAGCGCTGGATCATGGGTTTTCTGATGGAGCACGACGGGAAAGAAGTTTACCAGCGCGATATTGAGGCGGAGTTCTCGGTGTCCAGGGCGACGGCCTCGCATATGATTACGGTAATGGAGCGCCAGGGGCTGGTGTGCCGTCTGGCGGTGGCGCACGATGCGCGTCTGAAGCGGATTGTGCTGACGGAACGGGCCAAAAAGATGGTGAAACAGGCGAGGGCGGATGTTGAGGAGATGGAAGAGCTGCTGACGGCGGGAATGACGGGGGAGGAAGAGGCGCAGTTTCTGGGATATCTGGACCGTGTTCTTAAGAACCTTCACGACGGCCCAAAGAAGTCTGGGCAGTTGGACGGATCCTGCATGCGCGAAGGCGGACGGGAAATATGAGGCGGGCGTCTGCTAAGAGATTTGTAGATTTTATTCTTGACAAAAGGTTATAAAGATGATATTTTGCTAATATATGATATAGTGTGTAACTGGAAAGCAGGCATTAACTATGCATAAGTCTGAGGGATGTTTATGCATGTTGGTGCCTTTTGTGTTGTATGAAACAGAAAGAATACGAATCGCAGCGGGCACTTTGGCATAAAATACCCAAAAAGAAGAGGAGGAAATTGTCATGAAAGACAAGATTTTTGGCGTATTGCAG
>CANDFU010000188.1 GCA_947384095.1 uncultured Roseburia sp.
GCCAACATTAAATAGAAAGATTGAAGTGGATATGCTTCTGCTTGAGGAGAAGAGTCAGGCGGAGGAGCTGTTTGACTATGCCGTGGATGAGACGGAGTCCGGCGGTATTATCGAGAAAGGAGATGTCGTTGTATTAACGGCAGGTGTGCCGCTTGGCGTTTCCGGAACAACAAACCTGATCAAGGTCCAGGTGGCGGGCCATATCCTTGTCAAAGGAAAGGGACTTACGAACAAAAAGGTGTCGGCGAACCTGTGTGTCTGCCGGTGCGAGGAAGACCTTCGCAATTTTAAGGTGGGTGATATCATTGTCGCTTCGGACACAAACAATAGCATGCTCCCCCAGATGCGCGAGGCGTCCGGTCTGATCGTGGAGGCAGACAGTGAAGACTGTCATGCGGCGATTGCGGGCTTAAGCCTTGAGATTCCGGTGCTGATCGGGGCAGAAAATGCAACGGGAATCCTGAAGTCGAGCGCATATGTGGAGCTCGACTGTGCCGACGGGGTAGTAAGCGCGAATTAATGCGTTGCCGGTAAGCTGTAAGGGCTTTATAAGAACAGAAAAAATATTCGCAAATATTGTATTTGCGAATATTTTTTTGAGACGGATAGGATATGTACGGACCGCAGACAGATGCCCGTGCGGAAACAGAAGCGTTTGCGGAGACGATAAAGCAAAGAGAGACGGTGGCTGGCCGCCGTGCCTGATCGGGCGTCTTAAGGGCTGAAAAAGAAATAATTTATGTGTTTTATTTGTCCGGGTAATGTGATAAAGTAAAGAGAGGGTATATTCAGAGATCAGAATATCGGAAAAGAGGTTTCGGATGATATCAGAGAGAACACAAAAAGCATTGGCGGGAAGTTCGGCAATCCGTGCGATGTTCGTCGAAGGCAGGGAGATGGCGGAAAAGTTCGGGGCCGGAAACGTCTACGATTTTTCGCTCGGTAATCCGGCGACGCCGGCGCCCGAGGCGCTGGGGGAGGCTATAAAGGCACTGGTGGATGAGAGTGCGGCCATGACGGACGGCTCACGGGAGCTTCACGGATATATGGAGAATGCAGGCTATCGGGAAGTGCGGGCAGCAGTAGCGGAAAATTTAAACCGTCGTTTTGGCACGGTTTTTGGTTTTGAGAATATTATTATGACAGTCGGAGCGGCAGGCGGGCTGAATGCCATTTTCCAGGCGATTCTGGATCCGGGCGATGAAGTGGTGGTGTTTGCGCCGTTTTTCGGAGAATACCGTGAATATGCGGCAAACTTTGGCGCGCACATAGTCGCGGTGCAGCCGGATTATGACACGTTTGAGCCCGATCTGTCAGATTTTAAGCTTAAGATTACCGGAAAGACAAAAGCGCTGATCGTCAACACGCCGAACAATCCGACCGGCGTGATCTATAAACCGGCCACAATGAGAAAAATAGCCGGCATCCTGGAGGATAAACAGCGGGAGTTTTCGCACGATATCTATCTGATATCGGACGAACCATATCGTGAGCTGGTCTATGACGGCAATATAGAGGATTTTCTTACAAAGTATTACAAAAATACGATTGTGGGGTATTCTTTCAGTAAATCGCTGTCTATGCCCGGCGAGCGGATCGGTTACGTTGTGGTACCGGACGAGGCGTCGGATGCGAAGGAGCTGATACAGGGAATCGGAATCGCAAACCGCACGCTGGGATTTGTCAACGCCCCGTCCCTGATCCAGAAAGCGGCGGCGCGCTGCCTGGAGGAAAAGACGGATATCGCGTTTTACGATGAGAATCGCAGAGTTTTATATGAGGGGCTGACGGAGCTTGGGTTTACCTGTATCCGGCCGGAGGGGGCGTTTTATCTCTGGGTAAAGTCTCCGGTACGGGACGAAGAGGACTTTGTATCTGAGGGAAAGAAGCGTCATATCCTGATGGTAAAGGGAAGCGCGTTCGGGTGTCCCGGTTTTGTGCGGATCGCGTACTGTGTGTCCCATGAAACGGTGCGAAATTCTCTGCCTGCGTTTGCTAAACTGGCGGAGCATTATGCGCTATGCCGCAGTTAAAAAGTGAGGTTGAAATGGAAAACTGGGAAAGCTATGTGAGAAAGGTGGTTCCTTATGTGCCGGGTGAGCAGCCGGATGAGGAGCGGATGATAAAACTGAATACCAACGAAAATCCTTATCCCCCGGCTCCCGGAGTGTTGCGTGCACTTCGGGAGTTTGATGCGGACCGGCTGCGGCTTTATCCGGAACCGGACTGCGGAACGCTGGTGAAGGCGATCGCGGATTACTATGGGCTGGATACATCCTGTGTTTTTGCGGGAGTGGGATCGGATGATGTACTTGCAATGATATTTCTGACATTTTTTCGGTCCGAAAAGCCGGTCCTGTTTCCGGATATTACATATTCTTTTTATGACGTCTGGGCGGATATGCTACGGATTCCGTATGAGGTCAGAGCTCTTGATGCGGATTTTAAGATCCGGAAGGAGGATTATCGTGGAGCGTGCGGCGGTGTGATTTTTCCGAATCCCAACGCGCCGACGGGAATCCTGATGGAGCTGGCGGAGATCGAGGATATCGTTTCACAGAATCGCAATGTGATTGTGGTGGTGGATGAGGCCTACATTGATTTTGGAGGGGTATCGGCGCTGCCGTTGATCGAAAAGTACGATAATCTTCTCGTGGTGCAGACGTTTTCCAAGTCCCGTTCCCTTGCAGGGATGCGCATCGGCTACGCGATGGGGGACCCGAAACTGATCCGGTATTTAAACGATGTGAAATATTCGTTTAATTCCTACACGCTCAATCAGCCGGCGCTGGCCCTTGGGGTGGAAGCAATCCGGGATAAGGCATACTTTGAGGAGACAAGAGGGAAGATTATGGCCGTGCGTGAGTGGGTGAAAGGAGAGTTAAAAAAACTGGATTTTTCTTTCGGAGATTCTATGAGCAATTTCATATTTGCGAAACACCGGACGGTTCCGGCGGAGGATATTTTTGAGGCGCTGAAAAAGGAGCATATTTATGTCCGGCATTTTTCGGGAGAGCGTATCCGCAATTATCTGCGCATTACCATCGGGACGCGGGAGGAAATGCAGACGCTGACAGGATTTTTAAAGGAATATCTGGCAGAACGGGAGAGATTTTTGGGGGAGAAGGAGAAGGGATTATGAGCAAGAAACTTAGGACAGAAGCAGTCAGTGCTCTTTTTGACGCTGTTTTAAGCTTACAGAGCAGGGAGGAATGTTATACTTTTTTTGAAGATATCTGTACCGTAAATGAGCTGCTCTCGCTGTCGCAGCGGTTTGAGGTCGCGGGAATGCTGCGAAAACAGAAGACGTACCTTGAAATAGCAGAAAAAACGGGGGCGTCGACGGCGACGATCAGCCGCGTAAACCGTTCTCTGAATTATGGAAATGACGGATATGATATGGTGTTTGCGCGGATGGGGGAGACGGAGTAATCTCCCCTTTCACATGTTCTGCGTCCGGTCGATCAGTTTTTCGATAATCGTCTTTTTTACATAGACGTCATAGCTCAGCATACAGATAAAACTGAACGTGCGCAACAGATCGGCGTCTTCGGCGGAAGCGTCCGGAAAAGTTTCCATGGCGGTATTGAATTTTTTGGCGAGATCTTTCATGATATTCTGTGTCTCCTGGTGTTCGAGGCCGAATACTTCTTTGTAAATGTCTTCCAGGCTGTAGTCCATATCCTGTTTGCCAAAATATTTTTCGGTAATCGGATTCAGGATTCCCTGAATATCGCTGATGCTTAAGATGGTCTTAAAATAATAGATAAAAATCAGTGTCAGGACGTGTTCTCTGGAATATTTCTTTTTCTGGGGAGGAGGCAGCAGGTTATTTTTGGCATAGTTGTTGATCATGGTTTTGGTCAGAATCTTATCATCTTCATGGCGCTTGGAAGCGGCGAGCTGGGAATCCATGAAGGTTGTGATCTGATCCATATAAAGATCAATGTTCGGAATGTCCTCCGGTCTGACATAATCTATTTTCTTCAGCTCCTGCAGGATGCCGCTTAATAGTTTTTTTGTGTTCATATCCATAGTAATCTCCATTCCGGAGCGTTTGCGCGACGACAGCCGCCATGAAACGGATTTGTGACGCTCCGGCACAAATCTGTGTGTGAAAAACCGACGCATCAGTGTGATTTTTCGCGCTGCCTCTTATCACATTATATAGTGATAAAAAACAGATGACAAGAGAGAATTCATGAAAATATCTGCAGCCATACGGATTCGCCGGCTGTAAAATATATCCGGACAGGCTTAAAATATCCGGAATAGTATGTTATACTGAAAGTGATTGAGAAGAACGAGAAAAGGACAGGATACATATGAGCATTTATGAAACGTTGAATGAACAGCAGAAGAAGGCAGTTTTTCAGACGGAAGGGCCGGTGCTGATTCTTGCGGGAGCCGGCTCCGGCAAGACGCGGGTGCTCACGCACCGCACCGCCTGGCTGATCGGGGAGAAGGGAGTCAGCCCCTATCATATCATGGCGATCACTTTTACCAATAAAGCGGCGGGAGAGATGCGGGAGCGGATTGACGCGCTGGTGGGATATGGTTCGGAGAGCATATGGGTCTCCACTTTCCACTCCGCCTGTGTGCGCATTTTAAGGCGCTATATCGACCGGATTGATTTAGATCGGAAGAGCGTCGTGTAGGGAAAGAGTGTAGGTTATAGTGT
>CANDFU010000189.1 GCA_947384095.1 uncultured Roseburia sp.
GAAAGACGATCAATCTCTCTTTGCAAAATCTGATTCATATTGGCGACCATTTCCGCCGCCCGGTCATCCTCAATCTCCTTACCGCCCAGATACTCCTCCACCAGAAGCTGCTGCGGCGTCAGACCCGAATCCAGCTTCGGAATTGCATTCACCAGACGTTCCATTATGTCACCGGCCTCCTGCAGCGCCCGCGCCTTTGCCGATTCCAGCTTTTTGCGGTCCGCCTCCCAAAGCGCCGCTTCCGCGGCCCGCTTCGTCTTTTCCCAGCCTCGAAGCGCCCCCTCAATGCTCATCTGACTATCCGTCTGCGGTTCGTCTTCTATCTCTTCCGGTACAAACATACTCATCTGGCCGTCAATATCCTCCGCCAGATACTCTTTAAAATTATGCTTTAATGTATTGTCGATTTCCTGATCTGTCGGGATGTGCGCGCCCTCCGCCTCCGTCTCCTTTTCCGGTTCCTCTTTCGGAAGCTGCAGATACGGAATGTCTTCAACCAGCTTTTTGATCGTATCCATCCCGCTGTCCACATCTTCTTTTTCCGTAGCCGCCATGATCTGGCGCATACTTTTCTGCAGCTCTTCCTGAAGATTCTGCGTATTAAAGCGCTCGGCCGGAATCCGTACTTTCGGAATCTGTACCGGCTCGCTGACAATTTCTCCGGAATCCAGATCATCCTCCGGACGGACCTCGACAAAACCGTCGTTCCCCTGGCGAAGCTGCCTGTATTTTTCCTCCTGCTGCTTCGTCAGCGGCTGATAAACCATTTTCAGTTCCAGTGCACGCTCCACATACGGACCGTCGCCAAACCACAGGATCAGTTCGTCACAGGCCTCTATGCATTTCTCATTCATCCCCGCTTTATGATAAAGACAGGCCAGCTCATACGCCCATTCCTCGGAATACTCCTGTTCTTTTAACTCTTCCAGAATCGCAATCAGCGCAGCATCATCTGCTCCTTCCGCCTTGCTGATCTCATATCTAAGTACATATTTTAAGTTATCGTGAGGGGCAACCTCCACAAATTCCTGATAGTATTCTTTTGCATCGTCAAAATTCTTCATCTTAACTGCAACTTCCGCCAGACGGTAGACAATCATACGGCCAATCGGTGAGCGGTCGTATGCCATCAGCAATATCTCTTTGCTCTCCTCATACCGGCCCGTCATCTCGTAGATTTCCGCCGCCTTCATCAGAGCATTGACGTTCTTTATTTTATGCCAGTTGATGGAATCTGCAATTTCTGCCGCAGTCTTATAGTCATGCGCAGCAGTGAGGGATTTCATCTGGTCCAGCTTTAGTTTATATTCGTATTTATCCAATCGTGTCACCTCAAAATATGCAAATCATCGCTTTTCTTTCGTTTTTAGTTTATCATACGCAATAATAGATGTCAAAATTTATCGCAGAAAAAGTATCCCGGCAACGCCTTTCCCCATCTGTTCTGTACGGCGTTGCCGGGACACTGTCTAACGTTTCTTCTTTCTTATTTTGACCGCTTTTCCCTGCTGTTTTTCTTCCCTCTTCTCAGCAGCCTGTTCATAGAGCAGCTCATTTGTCTCCCGGTCCACGCCGGTCAGATAAATATAGCTGTCCGTATCTTCCGCCAGTCCGCGTTTCCGAAGAAAATATCCAACCAGATTCTGTACAATATAGTAGATAACCGCCATGATCGGAACACCCAGAAGCATACCGGGAAAACCCCAGAGCCCACCGAATACCAATATCGCAAACACCACCCAGAAAGAGGAAAGGCCTGTGGAATTTCCCAATATTTTAGGCCCGATAATATTCCCATCCACCTGCTGCAATACAACAATAAATATCAGAAAATAAATTCCCTGAACCGGATTCTGCAGAACAATAATCAGAAAAGACGGAATCGCACCCACAAACGGCCCGAAAAATGGAATCACATTTGTAACTCCTATAATCACGGAAACCAGGATTGTGTCCGGCATCCCCATAATTGCCAGTATAATGTATGCGAGGACGCCGATAATTGCAGAATCAAGCAGTTTACCGGAGATAAAACCACCAAAAATTTCATTACTCTTACGAACGGTATCTATAATCACATTGGCACGGACCGGCTTAAACATCGCATAAATAATTTTTTTTGCCTGTCCCGCAAAAATCTCCTGACTGGCCATCACATAAACCGAGATAATGATCCCTACAAGAATATTCATGACAAATTTCACACCGTAGATCACTCCGCTCGTAATGGACGCCAGATAAGCCTGCGCCTGCGTGATCACGCCTTCCTCCCAGAACTGCTGCATGATCACGCTGATCTTTTCTATCGCCTGTCTCGCAACCTCCGCAATCTCGGTATCACCCTTGGAAAAATCCTCAATCCATTCGACCAGATTATTGATTTCCTCGGGAAGTTTTGTGATCACTCCCTGAATACTCGTACTGACAGAGGGCAGTATCAACGCGATCAGAAGCACAAAAATACCGATCAGAAAAATAAGCGAGCCCAGAATCGCAATGCTGCGGGCCGCCTTCCAGGCCTTATGTCTGTCCTTCATTCGCTTTTCCAGATAACAAAGCAGATACCTTTCCTGAAACTTCATGACCGGATTTAAAAGGTATGCCAGCACCAGTCCGATAATCACCGGCTGTAAAATATTCACAATCTGTTTCCAATAATCAGCAAGCCCGTGATACCGGTATATCATAAAGAAAAACAGGATACAACAGCAAAAAGTGACAAACACCGTCATTGCAATCGTAATATAGTGCTTCAATTCCCGTTCTTCCTGCCCGCTTCTCTTTTCGTCCAACACAATTCCCCCTTTTGCATATGCCTTTTCCCTTCATTATAAACTATCCCCCTTTTTTTGCAATCGCAACTTCCTTAAAATATTCGAAAAAAATCCGAAAAAAACCCATATCCTTTTCGGACACAGGTTTTTCTCTCAGCCATTTTATTTTCTGACAGCTTCATCTAGCCACGATAGTAATTGATCAGACATCCTTTCAAAATAATCTCTCTCTCATCATCCGTCATAGCTCCCAGATGCAATGTAAACTCCCGAAGTCCGTCAGCTTTTACCACATACGCAGCGATATCTGTCTTCTTCTCTTCCACTGCCCGACGGATATCCGGAATAAAGAGATAATCCAGATTTGCAAACGGCAGTTCCCCATCATCTGCAAGAAACGGCAGCATACCCCAGTTGATCAGATTGGAACGGTAGCGCTTTGTCGCATACTCATTCGCAATATTCGCCCAGCCGCCCAGCACTTTCTGGCAGGAAGCAGCCTGCTCGCGCGCAGAGCCATCTCCTGGCTTTACGGCAAATATCGTACTTCCAAATCCGAGCACGTCTTTTCCATGATTTTTGCAAAAGTCTTTGTCTGGAAACGCTTCATTCACTATTTTCATTACTGTCTTTAATTCCTCGACGGCGTCCCCGGGACAGTTTCCCTCTTCCAGCGCTTTCTGCGCTTTCTGAATCTCTTTCGCGCGTCCCACATAAAGCGGATCCTTCCTGGAAAGCGCAAACTCGGCCAGCCCAAGCGGATTGGAACGGAACGATGAGGTTTCCCCGGACGGAATCAGCTCGTCAGTCGTTGTCACAGGATCGTGAATCTCTGATACTACCTTTAAAACCATATTTTCCGGCAGCGCACTCATCGACGGCCAATCCTTGATATTCGGCCCAAACCGGATCTCTACCGACGGATCCGCTTTCCCTTTGCTGTCAAAGACACGGTTATCATAGATCGTCTTGTCAAAGAAATACTTATGCTTTGTATCATCCACATCCAGATCGGTTGCCGCCGTCAGATACCCTTTGTTGGCCGCCGTCGCGGCAATCGAACGTGCGTCCATCAGCGCCACTGACGCAACCTGCCCTTTCTGTACCTTCGAACCCTCTCTGTTCGGGAAATTTCTCGTGGAATGGCGGATGGAAAATGCGTTGTTCGCCGGCGTATCCCCCGCGCCGAAACACGGCCCGCAGAACGCTGTCTTAAGGACGGCTCCGGTCTGCATCAGATCGGCAGCTGCACCATTTCTGACCAGTTCCATATAAATCGGCGTGCTTGCCGGATAAACACTTAAAGTAAATTCATCCGGCCCGATACTCGCGCCGCGCAGGATGTCCGCCGCCGCGCAGATATTCTCAAAACCACCGCCCGCACATCCCGCAATAATTCCCTGGTCCACATAAAGCCTGCCGTTTCGCACCTTACTCTTTAAATCGAGTTTCACTGCCCCGTCAAAACTGACTTCGGCACGTTTCTCGCAGTCATCCAGAATATCCAGAAGATTCGCGTTTAACTCTTCGATTGTGTACGTATTACTGGGATGGAAAGGCATGGCGATCATCGGTCTGATCTCTCCCAGATCAATCTCAATCATCCCGTCGTAATATGCAGCCTGTCCCGGATCCAGTTCCTTGTAGTCCCCGCTTCTCCCGTGGATCTCGTAAAACTCTTTTACCTTCTCATCCGTCCGCCAGATGGAGGTAAGGCAGGTCGTCTCCGTCGTCATCACATCCACGCCGATACGAAAATCAACGCTCAGATTCGAAACGCCCGGCCCGACAAACTCCATCACTTTGTTTTTCACATAGCCGCGGTCAAACACTGCCCCGATAATCGCAAGCGCGACGTCCTGCGGGCCAACTCCTTTCTGCG
>CANDFU010000190.1 GCA_947384095.1 uncultured Roseburia sp.
TATAAGTTAAAGATGGCCGTAAAAGGAGCGGCGTCTTTCTCTCTGCTTTCTTTTATCCTTCTGCTTCCGCGCGAGGTGGCATTTCTGCCGTACTGGTATCTGTATTCCTATCTGGGGTTTCTGCTTCTTCTTCCGATTTTAAGGCCGCTGGCGCAGAATATGAATCGGAAAACGTTTCAATATCTGGTTCTGCTGCAGATTGTTTTTGGCTGTATATTTCCGGTACTCGGCAATCTGAAACAGTGGTGGCTGTGCGGGTATCTCAGCGTTTCTCCGGTTCTGGCGGATCTGATCTTTTATCCGCTTGCCGGATATGGCATGGACCGGTTTGTCGGGGAAGAAGAATTCAGAAACTGGAAAGGTGTTCTCGTCAATGCGGCCATTCTGGTCACTTTTTACTTTACCCGGAAGCTGGTGCTGAAGGACTATGCAGAGACGGGAAGTTATGGGGAGCTTTTTCTGGGATTTCTGACGGCCGTCCCGGCGATGCTGCTTTTCCTGGATATCAGAGTCGTGTTTTGTGAGGAATGGTTGCCGGAGTGGCTGAAAAAACTGCTCCCGTTTGCGGGCGATATGGTATTTGGAATTTATCTGCTGGACGGGTTTATCGGAACAGGCGGAAAGATGGATGTTATTTTTAGGGCGTTGTCTCCGTTTGTCGGTTTTCTTCCGGCGTACATACTGGAAATCCTGGTTGTTTTTGCCGTCCGGCTGGTTCTCGTGGCGATCTTGAAAAAACTGCCGTTGATGAAGCAGATCTTATAAAAGAGCAGGGGCAGACCGGCCCGCCGCAGACAACTTTTTACTGGCCGCTGAATATACTGTAGATAAGAGGAAATATGCGGGAGAAAAAGTATGACGGACGGATATGTGGAAAGAAGAAGGGAATATGTTGCGAGTATCCGCAGTTCTTTTGAAAACGGGGAGAGCGGCGATGGGGCGGTGCAGCCGTCTGAGACGGATCCGGAGGGCCTGCCGGTATCTTTTTTCAGGCTGGAGCTGGCGGCCGCGGTTGTCGTTCTGGGGATGTTTTTATATCTCCTGTTTTCGGGAAACGAAATCTATGGGTATTATGCAAAAGATATCATGGAGATGGTTTCGGATAATCACTATTATGTGCAGCTTCAGGAATATGCAGAGCAGTTTGTGAGATAAGCGGCATTCGGCAGGGGGCTGTAAAACAATGGAAAATGCGAAGGATTAACGGGGTTTGGGAATGAAGTGGAAATGGAAACAAAATAAGGACGGGGAGGATAGAGGCGTACCTCTGCTTTTTTCCATTATACTGGTTTTTTGTATTCTGGGTATTATTGTTTTTTCGGTGTCGCGAAAGATTATGGCGGAAATGTCGGTATCGGCGGTTCAGAATCTGAGTGAGAGTCTGGATCTGATCAAATGTACGATAGAGGCCATCTTAAAAAAGGAAGCGGAGTTTCAGCGGTTTATGGCAAAGGAACTCGTCGTGATCGGGGATCCCGAGAATTACATCCGGACTTATGAGACGGGGCAGTCAATGGTTAAGATATCGCTTATCCGGTCGGGAGAGACGGAAGGCGTTTCGAATACCGGAGAGGTGTTTTCCGAGGCGGAGCTTGATTTTTCTTCCGGAAAAACGATAGACGGACTGGCTGTATCGCAGTCTTATCTGAATCATATGGGGACATGGGCGTATACGATGAAATGCCCGATTTTAAAAGATGGAAAAGAGGTCGGGGATCTTTATGTCGAATATATCTACGACACCATCGACAGGTCGCTTCCGGAAGGATTTTATAATAAAAAGGCAATGCTCTATATTATGGATGCAGAAACCGGGCGGCTTGTGCTAAAGCCCAAGGGGATGGGAGAGAGAAGCGCCGGCCATGTGAACCTGACGGATTTTTACCGGGCGAATAATATTGTGGATGAAACTCTCCGGGCGGAAGTGGACGAGTGCGTGGAAAAAGGAAAAGATATCCTGTTTTATCACGATATCCGCGGGAAAAGGGCGCTGAATTATATGTGGGCAGTCAACGGCGGGACGATCTATCTGATCGGGTATGTGCCGATTGAAGCCATTCAGCAGGAAGGGAGGACGGTTAACCAGAATATTTTCATTGTTGTGGCCGTGATGCTGATTGCATTTTTCCTGTGCTGCGTTCTGTACTATTGTAATCAGAGGGAGCAGATCAGGGTCAGAAAGGAGCAGGAAGCAGAGCGGGAGATGCACAACAGACAGCTCGCAGAAGCACTGCAGGCGGCGCAGATCGCGAGCAATTCCAAGACCATGTTCCTGTCCAATATGTCGCATGATATCCGCACGCCCATGAACGCAGTTTTAGGATTTACAACACTGCTCGCCATGGATGCAGAAGACCCGGTGAAGGTGAGGGAGTATACAAAAAAGATTCTGGCGTCGGGGCGGCATCTTTTAAGTCTGATCAACGATATTCTGGATGTTTCCAAGATCGAGAGCGGAAAAGTTGTGCTCTCGTTTGAGAAGTTTGCGCTGAATGACCTGATTTCTTCCGTGGACGCCATCATCCGCCCGATGGCAAAAGAAAAAAAACAGATTTTCCATGTCGAGGTGACGGGGATACGGCATGAGTATCTGATGGGGGACGAGACGAGAATCAATCAGATTCTGATCAATCTTCTATCCAACGCGGTAAAGTATACACAGGAGGGAGGCAATATCTGGCTGCGGATGACCGGCCTGAAACAGCGCTCCGATCAGTATGAGCACATGCTCATTGAGGTGGAAGATGACGGATACGGGATGACGCCGGAGTATCTGGAGACGATTTTTGACGCGTTTACCAGAGCGGAGAACAGCACGACAAACAAGGTACAGGGAACGGGGCTTGGGATGGCCATCACCAAAAATATTGTCGAGCTGATGGGCGGGACGATCGAGGTTTACAGCGAGGTGGGGAAAGGAAGCCTTTTTAAGGTTGAGACAGAGTTCCGCATACCGGAGGAGCAGATCAATCTGCAGTTCTGGGAAAAAAGCGGGATCAGACGTATTCTTGCCGTGGATGGCGACGCCAGAATCTGTGACGGCATCCGGACGCTGATGGAGGATACCAAAATTTCTGTGGACACCGTTGTCAGTGCACAGGAAGCGCTGCGTCTGATCGGGGACGGCAGTCCGGATACGGGATACGATATGGTTCTGCTCGACTGGAACCTGCCGGATACGGACGGCATACGGATGGCGGAAGCCATCCGGGAACAGACCGGGGCGATGACGCCGGTTTTGTTTCTGGCGGCATTTGATACGGACGGGATGGAAGCGGTATTCCGGATGAAAAATGCGGGGATTCTGATCAAGCCGTTTTTTGTATCGGCGCTGCAGGAGAAGATCAGAGAGATGCGGACGGTACAGGCAGACGAGGAGAATGCCGGGAATGCACAGAGGGTAAGCCTGGACGGAATGCGTTTTCTCGCGGCGGAGGACAATGAGATCAATGCGGAAATTCTGGTTGAAATTTTAAAGATTGAAGGAGCGGACTGCGAGGTGGCCGAAAACGGCAGGCTCGTCCTGGAGCGTTTTGAAAATGCTGCAAAAGGGGAGTTTGATGCGATCCTGATGGATGTTCAGATGCCGGTTATGAACGGATATGAGGCGACGAGGGCCATCAGGGCGCTGCAGCGCGCCGATGCGGCGGAGATCCCGATTATCGCCATGACGGCGAATGCGTTTACGGAAGATGAAAAAGAGGCGCTGGCTGCGGGGATGAATTATCATGTGGCAAAGCCGATCGATATTGATCTGCTAAAGAAAGTGATCCGGCAATGCGTATTGTCTGACAGCAGACGCAGGATGCGCGAAAGCGATGAAGAAATGGGGGAAGCATGAAACGAGGCAGTTTGAAAAGCAGGATATGGGCTGCGGCTGTGCTGACAGTTCTGGTGGTGTCGGGGACTGCGGCGTGCCTGGGAGTAGAAGAGGCGGAAAATAGTAGTAACCTGCTCGCCGCGGAGAAAGAAGAGGCCGGGGTTGTCAGTCTGTTCAGCCCGATGGAAAAGACGGATCCCGACGCCGATAATATCGCAAGGACGGCATTTGATCTGACGGTCTGCGCGGCGGAGGAGAAACTGGATATCAGGCTGGACTATAAAACTTACACAGCAGAAAATTACCGGGAGAAAAGCTATGACGACGTCACGCTTGATCGTGCGCGCAGCAATATGGATGATATTTATCTGTTGAATCCGGATACGATACAGATCCTGGGGGAAGAAGGGAAGCTTGCAGATCTATCGGGCCTTGAACATGCGCGGAATCTGCGGGAAGTGGTAAGGACGGCCAATACGGTTGGCGGAAAGCTGGTGGCCATTCCGCAGGAAGTAGTAGCGCACGGCCTGTTTGTCAATCAAGACATGTTTGATCAGTATAACCTGCCTCTGCCGGAAACGCCGGAGGATTTTCTGGAGTGTTGTAAAATATTTAAGGAAAACGGGATAGAAACCCCGGTCGGGGCCAACCGCTGGTGGCTGGAAAATTTTGTATTTGCCCAGGCATATGCAAAGCTGTATAACGGGGGAGACACGGAAGCGGAGATTGAGGCGCTCAACAGCGGTGAGAGCAGATACAGCGATTATATGCGTCCCGGGTTTGAATTTTAAAAAAAACTGATTGATCTGGGGTATATTGATGCGCAGAAG
>CANDFU010000191.1 GCA_947384095.1 uncultured Roseburia sp.
CGAGAGGTGACTGGAGTTCAGACGTGTGCTCTTCCGATCTCAGGTGGAATTTTTTTGTCCAATTTTACAGAGAGAAAAGGAGAATCAACGATGGAAAAAAGATTATTTACATCAGAATCGGTAACAGAGGGACATCCGGATAAAGTCTGCGACGCCATTTCGGACGCAATCCTTGACGCCTGCATGGCAGAGGATCCGATGAGCCGCGTCGCCTGCGAGACGGCCAGCTGCACCGGCTTCGTACTCGTGACAGGCGAAATTACCACCAAAGCCAGTTTTGATATCCCGGCGCTTGTGCGCAAAACCGTCAAAGAGATCGGCTACGATGACGCAAAAACCGGATTTGACGGTAATACCTGCGCGGTGATGGTAGCGCTTGACCAGCAGTCGCCCGATATCGCGATGGGCGTCGACAAAGCGCTTGAAGCCAGGGAGTCAGACCTCTCCGACGAGCAGCTTGAAGCGATCGGCGCCGGAGACCAGGGAATGATGTTTGGCTACGCGACGAACGAAACGCCGGAGCTGATGCCTTATCCCATCTCGCTTGCCCACAAGCTGGCCTTGCAGCTCACAAACGTGCGCAAAGACAATACGCTTCCCTACTTAAGACCGGACGGAAAAACCCAGGTTTCGGTAGAATATGACGAGAACGGAAAACCGGTCCGTTTAGAAGCGGTCGTCCTTTCCACACAGCATGACGAGGATGTGACGCAGGAGCAGATTCACGCAGATATCCGAAAATATGTATTCGATCCGATCCTTCCAAAAGAAATGATCGATGAAGGGACGAAATTTTTCATCAACCCGACCGGAAGGTTCGTCATCGGCGGACCGCACGGCGACGCGGGGCTGACGGGCCGTAAAATTATCGTGGATACATACGGCGGATATGCACGCCACGGCGGTGGCGCTTTTTCGGGCAAGGACTGCACCAAGGTAGACCGTTCCGCAGCTTATGCAGCGCGGTATGTCGCCAAAAACATTGTCGCCGCGGGGCTGGCGGATAAATGCGAAATCCAGCTTTCCTACGCAATCGGCGTTGCGCAGCCGACCTCTGTGATGGTGGATACGTCCGGAACCGGAAAACTCTCCGATGAAAAGCTCGTCGAAATCATCCGAAGCAATTTTGATCTCCGCCCGGCCGGTATCATTCAGATGCTGAACCTCCGCCGGCCGATTTACCGCCAGACAGCGGCGTACGGACATTTCGGACGTACGGATTTAAATCTCCCGTGGGAGGCAACCGATAAAGCGGACGATCTGAAAAAATATTTATAATCGCTGTCAGCCGGCCAAGCGGCTGGCGCCAGTCTGAAAGAGGGCTGCGGCTGTAATTTTAGTCCGCAGCCCTCTCCCGTACTTGTAAATTCCTGCATGACGTGATAGTATAACAGTATGGTAAAAATTTAACAATCTGACAAAACGGGAGGTATTTGTGATGGATTATTCACAGGAATACAAACAAAAGCTTGTCTCTGCCGACGAAGCCGTAAAGCTCATCCGCTCTGGTGACTGGGTAGATTTCGGCTGGTGCGTCAACACCGTCGACGCTCTGGATAAGGCTCTGGCAAAACGCACCGACGAATTAAAGGATGTCAACCTGCGCGGCGGTATCCTGTTAAAACCCCTGGCAGTGTTTGACCGTGAAGACGCAGGGGAGCACTTTACCTGGAACTCCTGGCATATGTCGGGCGTGGAACGCAGGCTGATCAGCCGCGGCTGCGCTTACTATGCCCCCATCCGTTACTCGGAGCTGCCGCGGTACTACCGCGATTCCGAAACGCCGGACGCCGTCGCAATGTTTCAGGTCGCGCCGATGGATTCCCATGGCTACTTTAACTTCGGACCGAGCGCTTCCCATCTCGGCGCGATGTGTGAGACGGCAAAAGATATCATCGTTGAAGTAAACGAAAACATGCCGCGCTGTCTTGGCGGAACGGAATGCGGCATACATATCTCCGACGTCACCTACATTGTGGAAGGCGACAATCCGCCTATCGGTGAAATGGGCGGAGGCGGCGCGGCGACAGACGTGGATAAAGCCGTCGCAAAGCTGATCGTCGAAGAGATCCCGAACGGGGCCTGCTTGCAGCTCGGGATCGGCGGCATGCCAAATGCAGTCGGCTCCCTGATCGCAGAGTCGGATCTGAAAGATCTGGGCGTTCACACCGAGATGTATGTCGATGCATTCGTTGATATCGCACGCGCCGGCAAGATCAATGGTTCCAGAAAAAATATCGACCGTTTCCGTCAGACATACGCATTCGGCGCCGGCACGAAAAAAATGTACGATTACATGGATGAAAATCCGGAACTGATGAGCACACCGGTCGACTACACAAACGATATCCGTTCCATCGCCGCGCTCGACAATTTTATCTCCATCAACAATGCGGTAGACGTCGATTTATTCGGGCAGATCAACTCCGAATCCGCCGGGACAAAACATATCAGCGGAGCAGGCGGACAGCTTGATTTTGTGCTGGGAGCCTACCTCTCCAGAGGCGGGAAGAGCTTTATCTGCTGTTCGTCGACTTTTAAGACGAAAGACGGGCAGTTAAAATCCCGCATTCTCCCCACATTAAATCCGGGTTCCATCGTGACTGACACCCGCGCAAATGTCCATTACCTCGTCACCGAATACGGCAAGGTAAATTTAAAAGGACTTTCCACCTGGCAGAAGGCAGAAGCCATTATTTCCGTGGCGCACCCGGATTTCAGGGACGAACTCATCGCAGAAGCAGAAAAAATGCATATCTGGAGAAGAAGCAACAAGTAATATGACTCCGAGCGAAGATTATATTGTGAAGCAATTTCAAAAGATCAGGGAACGGATGGAAACCCTTAGCGACCGCCAGAAAAAACTCTGGTGCCTGTTCAGCCTGTGCCGTACAAAACAGTGCTTCCTGCTTCTGTCAGGTCTTGATGTCTGCCGGGGCTTAAGCCGCTTCGACGAGCTTCTGGACGCCGTCCGGGGCGGCGCCTGCCTGGGGCGTTCCGACACCGGGGACGTATTCCGCAGATACATACCGATTCTGGAGACTGCGCTCGATGCATGCTCCGGCATGTACTGGGACGAAGCCGAACAGGATCTGTGCGAGCTGCCGCCGGAAAAGGACAAAAGCCATCTCGACCTGGGGGAGGGGTTTTCCCCTTTCATCTTTTTTGACCTGATCACCAGCATCGTGGAACTGCTGGCCCACTTCTTTGACCTGGACAATCTGGGGGCCCGGAAAAATCTGTGCTGTGCTGAAATCGTCCTGGGAGCAACGTTTGAGACATATTTTTATCAGAAATATCAGACAGAAAATCTCGCCGATGTCAAAGAAGTCACGGTTGAGGTCCAGCGTGTCTGGAATGATTATCATTTTATCCTGTCAAACCCGAGACAATCAGAGATCGATCGTAAAATACAGGAATACAAAAACATCTGCGTCTGGAAGCAAAAGCATCTGCATCACCACGAAAACGCCAAAGCAGTCATAAACCGTATGAACCGCGCGATCGGGCACATGGAAGCAGTCCGGAACATGATTGAACACGACCGTCCCTGCAGCGAAGTGCTGATTCAGATCGCCGCTGTGCGCTCTGCCGTCAACAACATCGGCAAAATCATCCTCGAAGACTATGTCAGCCGCTGTGTAGCGGATGCCATCGAAACCGGAGACGACCTTGGCCTCCAGGAACTGAACGACGCGATCAGTAAGTTTGTAAAATAACAAAGGTCCGCAGGATCTCCTGCGGGCCTCGCATTTCCCTATATTCCGTCTGCCATCTCATTCTGTTCTGCGGCCTCATCCGATAACCGCCAGCAGCATACCTTATTTTTCCCTGTCCTCTTTGCCTCATAAAGAGCCTTGTCCGCCCGCTCAAAAAAATCGCTCGCCGTCCGGTATCTCTGATTGTGCTCCGCCACTCCGATGCTGAGCGTAAAATGAAGCGTCTTTTTATCCTCTGTCTTAAACTGCGTATCTGCAAACCGCCTCCGGATGCGTTCTGCATGCTGCGCCGCATCACGCAGCCCCCTTCCCGGAAGAATGACGGAAAACTCTTCTCCGCCATAACGTGCACAGACATCGCCCCCATCGCTCACCCCCCGGATTACCTCCGCCACCTGCCGGATTACTTCATCGCCAAAGGCATGCCCATACGTATCATTTACCTTTTTAAAATTATCGATATCCGCAACAACGATCGAAAAAGCTTCCTTCGTGCCAGCAAACTGCAACATCTGTTCATCCAGCGCCTCGTAAAACGCCTCGTGATTTAAAAGCTGCGTCAGCGAATCCCGGCTTCCCTGTTCTCCAAGTATATTCGTGGTCTTCATTACTTCCAGCTCAAAACGCACCATGGCATAAAACAGAAGAACAATGACAATGATATTTGTAAACGCCTCAATCCTGGAATCCAAGCCTGTGTCTGAAACGTGCGTCTCCCATTGCCCCGTTACAAGCATCGTGTCAAAACGACATCCCCATTTAAAAAACGGAATATGTATCATCTCCGCATACAACAGAATCACAAGGCTGGCCGCCACCTGGATATATACCAGGCTTTTTTTCTTGTAAATCGGCGCTATTATCATAGGAAAAAACACAACAATCATCATATAAGCGACGTCGCCGTAACTGCACAGACAGAT
>CANDFU010000192.1 GCA_947384095.1 uncultured Roseburia sp.
GCGAAAAGGACATGTGGTGGATTATTTCCGGATTGACGCCGGGCCGAAGCGGTTTCGGCGGATTATTTTTAATATCTCGGATTTCTGCATTTTTGCAGGGGCGGGGCTGACTGTTGCAGCCAGGCTGAAGTATGGAGGATGAATATGACAAGGGAAGCATATATCCGTATTACGGGGAGGCTCAGGGGGAACCCGCGCAGGATCCGTCTTCTGGAGGCGGTGAACCGGGTCCTGACAGGGATCGTATTTTTTTTATATCCGTTTTATCTGTGCCGTCTTTTTCTGGATAAAGATCCGTTTCTGCTGCGCGCCGTTGTGGTTCCGGCAGTCTCGTTTGCTGCAGTCAGCCTGTTCCGGCAGATTTTTAACGCGAAAAGGCCCTATGAAAAATTTGACATTCCTCCGGTGCTCAGGAAGGATACGAGTGGAAAGTCGTTTCCCAGCCGCCATGTGTTTTCCGTGTTTATGATCGGGATGACGGTCTTTAAGCATTATCCCGGGGCGGGACTGATGCTGGGGGCCATCGGGGCGGCGCTCGGGGCCATACGGGTTGCGGGCGGCGTGCATGAACCGCGCGACGTGGCGGCGGGCGCGGCCGTGGGGATCCTGTGCGGCGCAGTCGGCTATTATCTCATCTAAAAGATTCCGCCGGGCGGATAAATCACCGGAATTATACGGGTTATCCGTGATTAATCTGTCCGGGAATATTTTTTTCGGTAAGCGCTCGGCGTCAGCGCGAAGCGTTTTTTAAACGTCCGGTTAAAGTAGGAGAGGTTTTCGAAGCCTACCTCGGAGGCGATGGCGAGAATCGAGGAATCGGAGGAGACCAAAAGCCTGGAAGCCATTGTGAGCCGGTATTCGTTCAGGTAATCAATAAAGGAAGTTCCCATGGTATTTTTAAAATACCGCATAAAATGGGACGGACTGACGCCGGACGCCTCCGCGGCGTCAGCGATGGTGATTTTCTGCATATAGTGATTTTCGACGTACTTTAAGATGAGTTTCATTTTTTCGAGCGCTTTTGGCCTGCTTTTGGCCGGCGCTGCGGGGCACAGACGATGATAGAGGATAAAAAACAGTCTGAAAAGCTGGCTTTTGATAAAAAGCTGGTATCCGGGCGGGTTTGTGCCGCAGATTTCGTCGTTTGCGTCAATGCAGGCGGCGATTTCATCGTAGCAGGGGGATCCCGGCGCAAAGAAAAGAGGGATGCCCGTGCTTCCGGAGAGCAGGGGATAAAGGTAGCTGCTGCTACAGGTGTCTGTTTTTTTGGAAATCAGAATATTGGGGTGGAAAATGATATTTTCGTATTCCATGGATTCCTGTCCGTACTGTCCGATGGAGTGGAGCTGTCCTGGCAGGATAAGGGCGATGGTGCCGGCTGTCACCATATACTGTGAAAAATCGACCGTGACTGAGCCGATGCCTTTTTTGATGTAAATGATTTCCATTTCGTCATGCCAGTGGAGCGGGACATGCGAAAAATCGAGCGGGATGGAACAAGGGTAAGTAATGTAGGGAAACAGCGGATCGCCGTGCGGGACTTTTTCCTGGTAGTTTTCATAAGATAATATATTCATGGCTGTACTCCTGTTCTGGCGGAATGGCCGTGCGTTGTTAGAGGGAATGTCTGTGCGTAAGGGCGGGTTACTCCCTATAATGATAGAATTGTACCACTTTTTCTTAGGATACTACAAGAAAAATCTGTTATGCGCTTTTATAATAACTATATGACAGTATCCCATATGAAACAGAATCATAAATAGCAGGAGGGAATCATGAATTTAGAGGAAATCATTACGGCAAGATATGAGAAAGAGATTTCAGAATGTACAAATGAGGAGATTTATTATGCGCTTCTTGAGCTGATAAAGGGGATGGCCAGAGAGCGTGTCAGCAGCGAGGGAAAACGGAAACTCTATTATATTTCCGCGGAGTTTCTGATCGGAAAGCTGCTGTCAGATAATCTGATTAACCTTGGCATATATGAAGAGGTAAAGTCGCTTCTCGCGGAAAACGGAAAGAGCCTTGCAGAGATTGAGGAGACAGAGCCGGAGCCTTCGCTCGGAAACGGCGGTCTGGGCCGTCTGGCGGCCTGCTTTCTGGATTCCATTGCAAGTCTTGGCCTGAACGGGGACGGCGTGGGGTTAAATTACCATTACGGTCTTTTTAAGCAGGTGTTTGAGAAGAATCTGCAGAACGAGACGCCGAATCCGTGGATAGAAAAAGAAGGGTGGCTTACAAAGACAGACGTTTCTTACCGGATTGCGTTCGGCGGTTTTGCGCTTCAGTCCAGGCTGTATGACATTGACGTGATCGGGTATGGAAACCGCACCACAAAGCTTCATCTCTTTGACGTGGAGACCGTGGACGAGAGCATTGTGGGAGACGGGATTTCTTTTGACAAGACGGATATCGCGAAAAACCTGACACTGTTTTTATACCCGGACGATTCGGACGACGCGGGACGTATTCTGCGCGTGTATCAGCAGTATTTTATGGTCAGCAATGCTGCGCGGCTGATCATCGACGAAGCGCTGGAGCGCGGCAGCGATCTGCATGATCTGCATGAATATGCGGCTGTCCAGATCAACGACACGCATCCGAGCATGGTGATTCCGGAGCTGATCCGTCTTCTGATGGAGCGCGGTATCCTGATGGACGAGGCGATTTCGATTGTTTCAAAGACCTGTGCCTACACCAATCATACGATCCTGGCCGAGGCGCTGGAAAAATGGCCGATGCATTTTCTGGAGCAGGCCGTACCGCAGCTTCTGCCGGTGATTTATGAACTCAACAGCCGGGTGATCGGGAAATACGACGAGCCGTCGGTGGCGATCATCGATGAGAATAAGCTTGTCCATATGGCGAACATGGATATCCACTATGGATACAGTGTGAACGGCGTGGCATATCTGCATACTGAGATTTTAAAGAATACGGAGCTGCATCATTTTTACGAGCTGTATCCGGAGAAGTTCAACAACAAGACGAACGGTGTAACGTTCCGCCGCTTACGGAAGATGAGACGGTCTTAAAGCGTCTTCTGAAGGTAAAAAAAGACAGCAAGACAGAGCTTAAAAATTATCTCGCGAAGACGCAGGGGATTGCGATCGACGACGAGTCCATTTATGACATTCAGATCAAGAGGCTGCATGAGTATAAACGGCAGCAGATGAATGCGCTTTATGTGATCCATAAATATTTTGAAATCAAAGACGGGAAAAAGCCCTCGCATCCGATCACGGTTATTTTCGGCGCGAAGGCGGCTCCTGCCTATGTGATTGCGAAGGATATCATTCACCTGATTCTCTGCCTGCAGGAGCTGGTGAACAACGATCCGGAGGTTTCGCCGTACCTTAAGGTCGTCATGGTGGAAAATTATAATGTGACGCTGGCGGAGAAGCTGATCCCGGCGGCGGATATCCACGAGCAGATTTCGCTTGCGTCGAAAGAGGCATCGGGAACGTCCAACATGAAGTTTATGTTAAACGGCGCTGTGGCGGTCGGAACCATGGACGGCGCGAATGTGGAGATGCACCAGTTTGTGGGCGACGACAATATCTATATTTTTGGCGAGTCGTCGGAGACGGTGATCGAGCGCTATAAAAAAGCCGATTATGTATCCAGGGATTATTATGAGGAAGATGAGGACATTCAGCGTGCGGTTGATTTTATCGTAAGCGAAGAGATGATGGCCGTGGGATGCAAAGAGAATCTCGAGCGGCTTTATAAGGAGCTTCTGAACAAAGACTGGTTTATGACGTTCCCCGACTTTAAGGATTATGTGAAGACGAAGGAGCGCATGTATGCGGATTATGAGGACCGCATGGCGTGGGCGAAGAAGATGCTGGTCAATATCAGCAAGGCAGGGTTTTTCTCGTCTGACCGGACGATCGCGCAGTACAATGATGAGATCTGGCATTTGTAAAATGAGCGGAAGAGGGGATCTGGACCGATAAAGAATATGCCGGGAGATGCATGGACGGTGCGTTTATGCAAAAATCCCGGCATTTTTTGAATTTCATGCTTCGGTGTGCGCCGCCTTTCTGATTTATTATCATAACATAATTGAAACAGAGCGTAAATATGATTTATGGACGCATGATACGGCTGTCCGGCCTGTCTGTTCTGGCCGTTTTCAAAATAAGGGAGGATGATTATGCAGTATATCGACATGCACTGCGACACGCTCGCAAAAGCTCTGATGCGGGGAGAGGAAAACGTGAGGGGGATCCGGGGGACGATGGTTGACGTGCAGCGGTTAAAGGAGGGCGGCGCCGGAGCGCAGTTTTTCGCCATGTTTCTGCCGCAGAATATGGATCCGGCCTGGTTCGGGCAGGACGCGGCGCCGGAGCCCTGGGAGCTGCTGGAGAAAATGTATGCGGTTTTTCAGAATACGCTTGCAGTCTGCGACGATCTGCTGGCCCCGGCGTACTCTTCCGCAGATCTGGCGCGCAACAGGGAAGCGGGAAAAATCTCGGCATTTCTGACAATCGAGAACGGGTATCCGGCATATGGGAAGACAGAAACGCTGGAGCGTTTTTATGAGATGGGGGTGCGGCTGATTACGCTGACCTGGAACGATCCGAACTGCTTTGGGTTCCCAC
>CANDFU010000193.1 GCA_947384095.1 uncultured Roseburia sp.
GAGGCATATGATTGAAAAGATGTATGGGCCAGGGGTCTTTTATGAAGACGCTGCCAATACGCTGATTCAGGAGCATTATCCGACGGCAGCCGACGAGAGCGGTGTGGATATCGTTTCCAGGCCTTCCATAGAGGTGGAGCAGATTGAGTCCGGAAAGCCGTTTGTCTTCACCGCAGAGGTGGCGGTGCGGCCGGAAGTGACGCTCGGCGCATACCGCGGTGTGGAAGTGACAAAAGCGGAGACGGATGTGTCTGACGATGAGGTCGAAAAAGAGCTGGAAAAAGAGAGAGAGAACAACGCGCGTATGGTCACGGTTGCGGACAGGCCGGTTCAGACAGGCGATACGGTAGTGATTGATTATGAAGGATTTGTGGATGGCGAAGCATTTGACGGCGGAAAAGCGGAAAATCATTCGCTGGAGATCGGTTCGCATTCCTTTATCGATACGTTTGAGGATCAGCTTGTCGGAAAAAATACCGGGGATGAAGCGGAGGTTTCCGTGACGTTTCCGGAGGAATATCATGCTTCCGAGCTGGCCGGAAAACCGGCTGTGTTTAAGGTAAAGCTCCATGAGATCAAAGTAAAAGAGATTCCGGAGCTGGACGATGAGTTTGCACAGGATGTATCGGAATTTGATACGCTGGATGAATACAGGGAAGATGTCAGAAAACGGCTGACGGAGCGCAGGAAGAATGAAGCAAAGCGGGCGCAGGAGGACGAAGCCATCCAGAAGATCATCGATACTTCCGTGATGGAGATTCCGGAAGCGATGATCGACACGCAGTGCGAGAGTATGGTCAATGAGTTTGCGCAGAGAATTGCGCAGAACGGAATTTCAATAGAGCAGTACATGCAGTTTTCGGGCCTGACATTTGACAAATTAAGGGAGCAGGTGCGGCCGGAGGCAGAGACGCGTATCAAGAGCAGCCTTGTACTCGAAGAGATTGCCAGGGCAGAGAATTTTGAAATTACGGAAGAAGAGATTGAAGCGGAGATCACAAAGATGGCAGCGGGGTATGGTATGGATGCCGACAAGATGAAAGATCTTGTGAGCGATGCCGATAAGGATGCCATAAAGCGCGATCTGTCTGTGACGAAGGCGGTAGATCTGATAATGGACAACGTGGTGGAGGTCGAGAAAGAAACAGAAACCGAAGAGGGAACAGGAGCCGAATAGGTTTCTGCCGGCGGAGCGGAAAGCACACACAGACTGGCCCATGCGGCCGGTCTGTTTAAGATTTTGCAGTTATGTAAATGGGCGTCCGGTCCGCTGTTCTTTTCCCTTATTGCATCGCCGCAAGTGAAAAGAGCAGGGACGGAATAGTGAGAAATGGAGGAAAACAGCATGAGTTTAGTACCTTATGTCGTAGAACAGACCAGCAGAGGGGAACGCAGTTATGATATTTATTCGCGCCTGTTAAAAGACAGGATTATCTTTCTCGGCGAGGAGGTCAACGAGGTGACTGCGAGCCTTGTGGTAGCGCAGCTGCTGTTTCTCGAGTCTGAAGATCCGGGAAAAGACATTCAGTTGTATATCAATTCGCCGGGAGGAATGGTGACGGCGGGGCTGGCGATTTATGATACGATGCAGTATATCAAATGTGACGTTTCCACGATCTGTATCGGACTTGCAGCGAGCATGGGCGCTTTTCTGCTTGCGGGCGGTACGAAAGGCAAGCGCTATGCGCTTCCGAACGCGGAAGTCATGATACATCAGCCGTCTGGCGGAGCGAAAGGACAGGCGACGGAGATTCAGATTGCGGCTGAGAATATTTTAAAGACAAAGAAAAAGCTGAACCAGATTCTTGCAGAGAATACAGGTAAGCCGATTGAAGTAGTCGCGGCGGATACGGAACGGGATTACTATATGTCTGCGGAAGAAGCGAAAGAATACGGTCTGATTGACGATGTGATCACCCGAAAGGCAAAAGAAGAGGCAAAATAACTGGCACAAGGTCAACAACCCCGCAGAGGAAATGACGGGGCATCAAACTTGATACGCAGCAGGGCTGCGGGGAACAGACCCTCGCGGCATTCGCCGGAGGCATGTGCATGCAGACATGTACGCCTGGCTCATTGCTCGCGGGAATAAAACATGGAGAGCGACAATCATGGCAGTAAGAAATGAGGAAAGAATCCGCTGTTCCTTTTGCGGAAAGCCGCAGGAACAGGCGCGGAAGCTGATAGCAGGACCCAATGGAGCGTATATCTGTGATGAATGCGTGGATATTTGTTCGGAAATCATTGAGGAAGAGCTGGCGGAAGAAGAATTTTCCGAGACAGCGGCAGATCATTCCGAACAGATCAATCTCTTAAAACCGGAAGAGCTTAAAAAGTTTCTGGACGAATATGTGATCGGACAGGATCAGGCCAAAAAAGTATTATCGGTTGCCGTGTATAATCACTATAAAAGGATTATGGCGGGGGCCGATCTGGGAGTGGAACTGCAGAAGAGCAATGTTCTGATGCTTGGCCCGACGGGGTCCGGCAAAACACTTCTGGCGCAGACACTGGCGCGGATACTGAATGTGCCTTTTGCGATTGCGGATGCCACGACACTGACGGAAGCGGGGTATGTGGGAGAGGATGTCGAAAATATCCTTTTAAAGCTGATTCAGGCGGCGGATCACAATATTGAGCGCGCGCAGCACGGGATTATTTATATCGACGAGATTGACAAGATTTCAAAGAAGTCCGAGAATGTCTCAATCACCAGGGATGTTTCGGGAGAGGGGGTACAGCAGGCCCTTTTAAAGATTCTGGAGGGGACGGTTGCATCGGTGCCGCCGCAGGGAGGACGGAAACATCCGCAGCAGGAGCTTTTGCAGATCGATACGACAAATATTCTGTTTATCTGCGGAGGTGCGTTTGACGGCCTTGAGAAGATCATTGAGACGCGGATGGACCAGAAGGCGATCGGTTTTAATGCCGATATCAAGACAAAGAGCGAATATAATATCGGAGATGTGTTAAAGCATGCGCTGCCGCAGGATTTTGTGAAATTCGGACTGATACCGGAATTTATAGGCCGTGTGCCGGTGACGGTTTCGCTGGATATGCTTGACCGGTCTGCGCTGCTTCAGATTCTCAAGGAGCCCAAAAATGCGTTGACAAAACAGTACCAGAAGCTGTTTGAGCTGGACGGCGTGGAGCTTTCGTTTGACCGTGAGGCACTGGAGGCGATTGCGGACAATGCGCTTGAGCGCAAGACGGGGGCAAGGGGGCTGCGTGCGATTATGGAATCTGTGACGCTCGATATGATGTACCATATCCCGTCGGAGGAAAGTATCAAGAGCTGCCGTATCACAAAGACAATGGTGGACGAAGCGCTTGCCGTGCAGAAGCAGGGGCTTAAGAAAGTCGAAGGAAAATAGAGATTGGACACAATGATGGAAAGAATGCCTGTGGTGGCACTTCGTGGAATTGTTATTCTGCCGGGTATGATCGCCCATTTTGACATAAGCCGTGAAAAGTCCATCAAAGCGGTGGAGTACTGTATGGCGGATGCAAAAAAGATTTTTCTGGTGACGCAGATGCAGGAAGAGCAGGAAGAGCCGGACGTGGAGGATCTGTATTCTGTAGGGGTGATTGCAGAGGTTAAGCAGGTCATTAAATTACAGAATCAGATTGTCAGGGTCCTTGCGGAGGGAAAGGAGAGGGCGCGGCTGACTGCGTTCGCGGAAACGGAGCCCTTTCTGGTCGCGGAGGCCGTCTGTCCCGATGAAGCGGCGGACGAAGGGCTGGGCGAAGAGGGTAAAACAGCGATGCTCCGCAGTATTCAGGAAACTTACGGAAAATATCAGACTGTAAATCCGCGGAACGGTAAGGAATTTTTCCGGCAGATTCACGGCGTCACGGATCTGGAAAAACTGATCGACCAGGTCGCGAACCAGCTTCCGGTCCATTACAGGGAAAAGCAGAAAATATTGGAAGCCGTTCCGCTGACAGAGCGCTATGAGGTGTTGATGGAGCTCCTTCTGAGAGAAATCGAGATTTCTGTGATTAAAAATGAGCTCCAGTCAAAGGTAAAACAACGGATTGACAGGAATCAGAAAGAGTATATTCTGCGGGAACAGATGAAAGCGATCCGGGAAGAACTCGGGGAGGATAATACGGATTCCGATGCGGACGCTTACCTTGCGGCGCTTGCGGAATTAAAGGCGGGCAAAGAAATCAAAGATAAAATAAAAAAGGAGATACGCCGTTTTCAGAAAATCAGCCCCAGTTCTACGGAGAGCACCGTGGCGAGGGGGTATATTGAGACGGTTCTGGAACTTCCGTGGGATAAGGTGTCTGAGGACAATGAAGACATAAATAACGCGGAGCGTATTCTGAACGAAGAGCATTACGGCCTGGATAAGGTGAAAGAGCGCATTCTTGAGTTTCTTGCGGTCCGCAGTCTGACAGAGAAAGGGGACAGCCCGATTCTCTGTCTTGTCGGCCCTCCCGGTACCGGAAAGACGAGCATTGCCCGTTCCGTGGCGAAGGCGCTTGAAAAAAAATATATCCGGATCTGCCTGGGCGGAGTGCGTGATGAGGCGGAGATAGATCGGAAGAGCACACGTCTGAACTCCAGTCACCTCTCGTCAT
>CANDFU010000194.1 GCA_947384095.1 uncultured Roseburia sp.
TTTTTAACTATACTTTCCGGCGTCTTAATACGGGATTTAATATGTTCTATCGGGTTATATCTGTGTACATGCTGAAACTCATCGTTCAATATTTCCAGTTTCGTCGAAATCTGCTTTAATGCCGAATTGTAAATCAGTGTCACTTCTTTCCAGCTGTCTATATCATTTCTATCTGTACTAACGTCCATATTCAGTTTTTATGCTCCTTTTACACACATTTTCCCTGAGTCATGCCTTCTGCGGCATTTATTTTGAATATAAATGTATTTTAACATATTTCCCGGCAAATGTATATATTTCACAATTTTTTTATCAAATTTTAATTTTTATTGTCTATTTTTCACGCCCATTTTTTCCGGAAACTGACTTACCAGACACAACATCACGGGGCAGGTAACCACAAACGGATACATATAGCGTATCAGTACCGTCGGGGACAACAGAAGCGTCAGATAATATGCGGTCAGAAAAAGCGCGGGTATCAGCATCCTGTATTCTCTCCTGTACAGGAAAAAAGCCATATACAGACATAACATCCACCAGTAAAATGCCGGCGAGAAAATCACCGGCAGCAGCGGAATTTTCTGATATTCATTATCCGATATGATTCGTTCCATGAAGCTTCGGAGTCCGGGCAGATAGCTGTGCTCTACGATTTCATACCCGGCCGGCATCGTCCTGTTATCCGTCGAAAGGTATCCGAAACCGCTCTCCGTTCCGGCACCGTAAATGGCTGCGTGCGTCTTATCCGCAAGATACCAGTAACCGATCGAATTATCCAGAAAAGCATCCACATAGGTTAAGGGAAACTGCCTGCAAAGCTCCGCCCATGTTTTGATCAGTCCTGCCGGATCGTCATGTATGACGGCGCGGTTTTTCACCGGATCAGCCAGATAGGGATTATAGGCGGCAAACACCCATTCCGCAGGAAGATATTCATCCAGCTTTTTGCGCGTGGCATCATCGATTTCCGATTCATGCATCACCCGCGTTCTGGCCATCTGCTGCAACGGCACGCTGAGCATTTCCCTCGGACTTCCGCGCTGCGCGGACATGGACGCTTTTAATCCCATGCTTCCCACACCGAATGCAAGAAGCGTCGCCGCCGCGATCACAGCATACCGTTTCAACCTTCCCTTTTTCCCTGTGAAATAAAGCAGAAACGGCTGACAGAGCAGCCAGGCATAAACTGCATTGTTTCGAAACAGAAGCATCAGCGCCGAAATCAGAATAAACAGAATATCGGATTCCTTTCTCTCTTCCCCGCCTTCGCAGCACCATTGATACAGCTTCAGCGTATATAAAAGAACCAGCCCCGAAAAGAGCACGTCTTTGGTCGTGCTGACCGCCAGAATCGAATTGGCCGGAAACAGCGCATAAAAAAGAAGCAGCAGAATGCGCATCACCCAGGATGACTTTTCACGATATAAAAAAGTAAGCGCATATGCCAGAATTACCGCCATGAGAAATAACTGAACGATGGAATGCAGCGCCATTCCCGAAGAAAAAGACCCCGGCAGTTTTTCTCCCAGTTTATAAAAGGCCCCCAGGAATAGTGTATGTATCAGCGGATGATGGGTGCTATAATCATGCGCCAGAACCTGATAAAGCTGCCCCTCCGCATCATATGCGAATACGGCGGGATAATATGCAAGAAAGACCGGCAGCCAGCAAAGTAAAATAACCACCGTATAAAAAGCAAATGCCTGCCGGCTCTCATATTCCATTCCGGCTGCCCTGCTTCTGCCGCATCCGTTCCTCAACCCGGTAAGGAGCATGAAAAGCAGCCCCGTCACAATAGATGACATAAATGTCATAATGCATAGTATGGCGAGCATCTGAATCAATTCCAGCGGGGTGCGGCATGTGCGGCGCTCATTGGTAAGCATGCCGCCGAGCACGAAAGACAGCGCCAGCAGGAAACCGAGCCCGAACGTGTATTTCTGGAATCGTTTATCTTTTGGTAATTCCGCAATATTTTCCTTTCCGTTGAATTTCCGATCTGTCCCGGTTGTTTTCATCCTTCCGCCTGCCTTTATGAAAATTGCCTGTTATGCATTCTATTTTAACATTTTCAGAAAAAAAGAAAAGAGGAATAGCCATCTGCCATTTACATTTGAAAAAAATACCTGTATAGTAGATTGAAAAATCAGAAATTTTCAGAAATAAGGTGGGAACTGTTTATGTTTCGATTGTGGGCAAAGGAATTTCAGAACAATCATATGTTAAAGGATACCGTAATCTGCGATGACAGTAACGAAACGAGGACGCACAAAGTTTTTCATGCGCTCGATGAAATCTGTTATCAGTTCGATCTGGGCAAGCCAATCTGGCTGGATGCCAATATTCAGGATTTTAAGAGGCATGATAAGACCCGGTTCACACAGGACAATTTTATCGAGGAAATCTGTTTTGATTATCTGGAAATCCATGTCATTGAAGAAGACTGAAAAGAGGGGGAATCCCCCCCTCTACATCACATCTTTTGTTTCCACATCATAGACTGCCGCAACGACCGATACGGCTGCCAGAATGAACAGGAGCACATAAAAGGGAATACTGCCTGCAAGTGAAAAACTTCCGATATTTCCCTGTGTAAAAAGAGTAATGATGACTGCCGCAACAATGGTTGACTTCGTTGAACGGAATTTTAATCCGATCGGTAAAGCAATGAATGTAATGCTCACCATCGCCGCGGAACCAAGAAACAGCTTCAGCCAGAATTCCGCGGTCCCCAACGGAATATCTACGACAGTCACGCGTGTATACGGTTTCATAAGAAACAATGTTCCATACATAAGCAGTTTCCCGGCAGCCAGTCCGCAAAAATTAAAGACCCATACGGCCAGCATTTTTGAAAACAAAATTTTTTTACGATGAATCGGATAGGAAAACATCAGATTCATGGTTTTCGTTTCGTATGCCCCTACAATATATATGGCAAGCATGACACCTGTAAAAATAATCCATGATATATGAGCGAAAATATCCACCGTTGCATCGATCATGCTTTTTCCATAGAGTTCCATCGGCATTTCATCGTGCAGTTCTCCGGCCATTGCGGTAACAAAAAGCGTCAATACCGCCGTCATAATACAAGCTGCGCGGATGCTTCTGGCAACATTGTTTTTCTTCCATTCCAGTTTGATTAGCTTTAACATAAGCTTATGCCTCCTTCCCGGTTTCCGCAGTCAGTTTCAGGAAATAATCCTCCAGCGTTTCGGATTTTTTACCAAGCGCTGTCACTTCAACGCCGTTCATAATAAGCGTTCTGGACAATTCCTGTGTGGAAACAGTCGTATCATATATGCGGATTTCCCCCTGATCCATAATCCTGAAATTGGAAATTCCCAGTTTATCGCTTAATACAAAAGCCGCCCGCTTTACATCCAGAACGATCAGCTCCAGACAGGCAAAGTTCATCTGCTCGATTTCTTTCAGACTGATCTCCTGTTTCATTTTTCCCTGTGCTATGACACCGATCGTATCGGCAATGCTTTCTATTTCCGACAAAATGTGGCTGGAAACCATAATGGTTATTCCATATTCCACCGAAAGCTTTTTGAAAAGACCACGGATCTGCTTCATCCCCGCCGGATCAAGCCCATTGGTCGGTTCATCGAGAATCAGAAGCTCCGGTCCTGTGAGAATTGCTCTCGCGATCCCAAGGCGTTCTTTCATGCCAAGAGAATAATTCCGCACCTGCTTTCCCGCCGCTTTCGTCAATTCAAGCAGCTCAAGCGCCTTTTCGATGCTGCCATGCTGATAATATCCCATGTATTCACAATGAAGCCTGAGATTCTCATATCCTGTCATATGCTCATAAAAAACGGGAAATTCGATCATGCTCCCCACCCGTTTCAGTACCTCATAAGATTTCGGTGTAAGCGCCTCTCCGAAAAGTTCAATGTCCCCGCTTGTCGGTTTCCAGAGATTCGTCAGCATTTTCATGATGGTCGTCTTTCCGGCTCCGTTCGGGCCGAGAAATCCATAGATCTCTCCTTTTTTCACATGAAGGCTGACATCCGATACGATCTCTCTGCCGCCAATGGTTTTCGTCAGATGATTGGTCTGTAATAAATATGGCATTTTATCTGCCCCCTTTCTGAATTCCATTGTAACAGCCCGGATTTTCAAAACTGTTGCGTAATTCTTACGAATTTCTTTCGAAGAAAAAATCTGATCAGGACAGGGGATGTTGATCCGGGCGGATCTGGGGCAGGCTGAAGGTAAAGGTCGTCTTTTCCCATGGAATACTTTGAAGCGTAATGTCTCCGCCAAGCTGCAGCGCAAGATTCCTTGCGATTGCGAGACCAAGGCCGTTACCCTGTATGCTGCGGTTCCGGGAATCTTCCATCGTAAAAAGACGTTCAAAAACACTGTCCGCAAACGCTTTGTCAATTCCCTTTCCCTTATCCGTTACCGCAAGCAATACCCGGTCTTCTTCCGTCCGTAAAGACAGACCGAGATATTTTCCTTCGGCTCCGTAACGGATCACATTGGAGATCAGATTGGACATGATACGCCCTATGGCCTCTCTGTTTCCCGCCACATAAACAGGCTCT
>CANDFU010000195.1 GCA_947384095.1 uncultured Roseburia sp.
AGGGCGTGGTGTGCAAAAAACCGGTCGGGACAATCGCGGCTGAGGCGCTGAAGGAAGGCCTGATCGTGATCACGGCAGGGCAGGATGTGCTCCGCTTTGTGCCGCCGCTGATTATCGAAAAAGAACATGTCGACGAAATGGCGGAGAAATTAAATAACGCTTTAAAAAAATAGACAGGGAGGAATATGGAAGGATTGCAAAAGAAAATAGCGTACGGCCTGTTCTGTGCGGGGGCGTGTATGGCCGTCCTGTGCGGCTGCGGGGAAAACGGTGGCCGGGGGGATCAGGCGGATATGCGGCCCTCTTCCTTATCTGCGGAAGAGGCGGCCGCGTCAGAGGAGGCTTATCACGCCGCATCTGCAGAGCTGCTTTTCTGGTATGAAGATGCGTCTTACCGGGATTTTTTTGAGGATGCGGCAAGGCGTTTCTATGACAGGACCAGGATCAAGGTTGTGGCTGAGTGCCGCGACACGATTGATTATATCGGAGATATTTATGATAAGACCATGCAGGACGATGCATTTCCGGACGGGTACCTGATTGCGGGAGACAATCTGGAGGAAGCGTATCTCTATGGTCTTGTTTCCGTCAATGAAGAAGAGCTTTCGGGCACGGGGGCGGCAGAGGCTGCTGTTGCGGCAGCTTCCTACGACGGAAAAGCGCTTGGATATCCGCTTGCTTTCCGCACCAGCCTTTTTGTCTATCAGAACGGGTATTTTCAGACGCCGCCGGATTCCATCCAGGCGATTATCGACTATGCGAGGGAAAATGAGCCCGGGGAGAATGTGGAATATCTTCTGGAGTGGGATGTCAACGACGCATTTTTTGATTTTCCGTTTATTTCAAACAGCGTGACGTTTGACAAAACGCAGCCGGAGGTCATGGAAGTGCGGTATGACGAGGAGATGTACCAGAAAGATCTGGATTTTTTTGAGGAAATCCTGGGATCGTTTTCGGTGGATGCAGGGACGGTTTCGACAGAAAGTATTCTTGATAATTTTCTTGCCGGGCGGACGCTGTGTGCTCTGATCGATACGGATTCGCTGAAATATCTGGAAGGATATGATTATTCGGTGATTCAGATTCCAAGGCTGAATGAAGAGCTCTCCGCCCGGCCCTGCGCGATCACCGACCTTCTTGTCGTCAATGAATTTTCGGAACACAAAGAAGAGGCGGCTGATTTTGCGTCATTTGTCACGGTGGAAATGGCGGGAGAGCTTTATGAAAAAACCGGCCACTATTCCGTAATTATGCGTGAAACACCGGACGCAGTGGAAAAAACGGCTTTTGATGCGTACGGGTCGGCAGTGCCGGTGCCGGATTCACAGGATGCAAAGGATTTCTGGGTAAGCCTGGAAGAGACGATCCTGCAATATTTTGAAGGGAAATGATATATGCCCCGCTGCGGGCTTTTGGCGGCGCCAGCCCGCAATGCGCGTCTGAATTTTTAACTTTTTTTAAAAGCATAACCGTAGACAATGGCAGCGAGTTTTCATATTGTGAAGAGCTGGAACGTTCTATACTGGGAGAGGGGAAACGGACGCAGCTATATTACTGTCACCCGTATAGCAGCTGGGAGCGTGGCACAAATGAGGTTACTAAATAAAATGGTACGGCGCAAAGTAAAGGGGACGAATTTTGACGGAATGACGGACGCAGAAGAAGAGCTTAAGAAGATCGGGTGAAAAAAATTTAAAAAAGTGTCGCATTTAATATTGACATTTTCATTTGTTACGTAATTTATATAAAAGTGTTGACATTGCGTAATTTATGCAATATAATTAAATCATAGGGAAGTGATAAAGTGAAACGTAGGGACTTAATAAAAAAATTAGAATCTGCCGGATACAGAATGGACAGGGATGACGGAAATCATACTGTTTATGAAAAAAAAGGAATGTGTCCGGTGCAAGTCCCGAGACACCGTGAGGTGAACGAAAACACAGCAAATGCGATACTGAAAGCGGCGGGGCTTAAATAGTGCCCCTCCCGCTCTCTGAAATAATACAAGGAGGATTCATATGACAGAATATGTATATCCGGCTCTTTTTCATCCGAATGATGACGGCTCTTTTACCATCACTTATCCCGATTTACCCGGGTGTATCAGTGAGGGGAAATCACTGGAAAATGCCATGTATATGGCACAGACAGCCCTTACACAGTGGCTGGAATATCTTAGGGATAAAGAAACCGCGTTTCCGGATGCCTGCTCATTAAACAGTGTTGAAACCGCTGACGGTGATTTTGTGACCCTGATCCGTGCCGAACTGAAGGATAACCGTGCAGTAAGGCGCACCGTCAGTCTTCCCAAGTGGATGGACGATGCGGTATGTGAAGCGGGTTTAAGTCTCTCCCGTGTGCTTCAGGAGGCCCTGAAAGAAAAACTGTCTCAGTCCATACTCTCACATGGAGAATAATGAAAAATCACACAAACTGCCAGATTCAAATGAGCTGAAAAGTGAGAAGGACTGTTACAGGAACGGACAGTATTTTCATTCATGTTTTGTGTATATATTCGGAGTGTATTTTCACCTGCATAGCCGCAGGGTTGGGTATGTGGGTAACCGGCGTGTTTATGGAGTTGTTGGAAACGGGTGGGAAAAGTGTTGGCATCAGGTGGGAAAAAATTTTCCACCTGATGTCAATGCTTTTTTCACCCGTTTTCAATGACGGAATGCCGGTTATCCATATATCCACGCCTGTATTCTGATCCTATAGAACAGATGCATATAATGCCGGTTTATTTTCGGAAAATAAAAATCATGAAAAGAGATGGCCCGGCAGAACTATTGGAGCGGGGCTTTATGTCAGCAGAATCGTGGAATACCGCAGTAAGCGGCTCTGGCCGGTTATGAGGATATGCCGCGAAAGTCTGTTGACATAAAGCCCACGGATTATCCTGTCCCGCAGGATGGGTCCGGGCAAAGCCCGGAGAAGGAAAAATGGGAGATAATTGTGTTTATTGGTTTCTTTTTAAGGTGATAAAAATACTGGCTGGTTAGTAACAAATTAGTAACAGACGCTTGGAAGGCACATATTTACTGGGATGACGCTAAAGTAATTTTTAACTTTTCTTTAATTTTGATTTATTTTGCAATATCTCTTGTCATAGTCCGGTATTTTCGCTAAAATAGTTGCACGGGCATTGAGGACTCCTTCATTCTGGATACGGAAGAAGGAGAATGCTTATGAAGCAGATTGTTACGGCGGTTCTGCTGCCGCTTTTTCTGGGGCTGATGCTTTCAGGGTGCGGGGCAGAAGATACGGTTTTTCTGGAGAGAGCGGCGGAAGCTGTGGAGGAGGGCAATGCAGCGGTGCAGACGGAGGCGAAGGAGGGGCCGGATCAGGATCCGGAGCCTTTTTATGTTTATGTCTGCGGCGCAGTGAAGACGCCCGGCGTATACCGGGTAGAACAGGGAGCCCGCATTTTTGAGGCGGTCGCCCTGGCCGGCGGCTTTACGGAAGATGCAAGTCCGGAGTCATTAAACCAGGCCCTGCA
This sequence comes from uncultured Roseburia sp., assembly GCA_947384095.1. GTDB lineage: Bacteria > Bacillota > Clostridia > Lachnospirales > Lachnospiraceae > Roseburia. The sequence continues at coordinate 3,503 of CANDFU010000195.1, forward strand.
GGTGGCAGACGGTCAGATGATACGGATTCTGACGCGGGAGGAAGAAGAGGCTCAGACAGCCGCGGGCGAAGAGCGTGAGAGGGCCGGCGGGACGCCGGACGGAATGCCTTCGGGGCAGGAGAGCGGCAAAACGGCAGTTGAGGAGGACGGCCTTCTCGATCTGAATCTGGCGTCTGTATCGGATCTTATGGCGCTACCCGGCATCGGAGAAGCGAAAGCGAAACGTATTGTCGCATACCGGAGTGAACACGGCGCGTTTTCTGCCAAAGAGGAGCTTATGAATATAAGTGGTATCAAAGAAGGCGTATATAACCGCATCAGAGATTATATAAAGGTGAAGTGAATATGGCGAAAAAGGTTCTTGTGGTAGATGACGAAAAATTGATTGTAAAAGGGATCCGTTTCAGCCTGGAGCAGGACGGAATGGAAGTGGACTGTGCGTATGACGGGGAGGAGGCGCTGAAGCTGGCGACGCAGAATGCCTATGACATGATCCTTCTCGATATTATGCTGCCCAAGATGGACGGTTTTGCAGTCTGCCAGCAGATTCGTGAGTTTTCCAATATGCCGATTGTCATGCTGACGGCCAAGGGAGACGATATGGATAAGATTCTGGGGCTGGAATACGGGGCGGACGATTATATCACCAAACCGTTTAACATTCTTGAAGTGAAGGCGCGGATTAAGGCGATTATGCGCCGTACTTCCGCGGTGCAGCCCAGAAAAGAAAATACAAAAGTCATCGAGGCAGGCGACCTGAAGCTGGACTGCGAGAGCAGGCGGCTTTTTATTCTGGGGCGGGAAGTGAATCTGACAGCGAAGGAATTTGACCTTCTCGAGCTTCTGATCAACAACCCGAATAAGGTATACGGCAGGGAAGATCTCTTAAACCTTGTGTGGGGATATGAATACCCGGGAGACGTCAGGACGGTGGATGTGCATGTCCGCCGTCTGCGCGAAAAGATTGAAAAGAATCCGAGAGATCGGAAGAGCGTCGTGTAGGGAAAGAGTGTAGGTTATAGTGTAG
>CANDFU010000196.1 GCA_947384095.1 uncultured Roseburia sp.
GGGCTTTTGCTTTATAGGATGTCAACATTCCTTTACCTTATGCCATCCGCAGTCCTCAGATACTGATCGACAATTAATCTCCCCTTTTTCATCCTGATCCTGACCCTTCCCCCTTCCATCGTCAGATATACGCTGCTCTCCGCCTCCTTCATATGGCGGAGCGCTTCTCTGCCCGGATGTCCGTAGCGATTTCCACGGCCACAGGAGATCACCGAGACAACAGGACGGACCGCATTCAGCAACTCCGCTGAATTGGAGCCGTCCGAGCCATGGTGGGCCGCTTTGTAAAAATCGATTCTCCCGGCCAGGCCGGCACCGGCCGTCTCAAGGAGTCTGCGCTCCTCTTCCCGGCCGATATCTCCGGTAAAAAGCCCGGTAAATCCCCCCTCTTCATACAAAAAAACCATGGATCCTGCATTTCTGTCCGCCCCCGCACTCCCGTCCGCCGGATGCAGCACACGAACCTGCGCCTCTCCAAGATGCAGAAGATCCCCGGCTCCGGCCCAGATCACTTCCGTCCCGGACGCTTTCGCGGCACGACAGAGTTCTTCCAGTTTTTCCTCGTGAAATAGTTCCCTGGAAAACACAAGATACCCCACCCGGTATCCCGCTGAAAGAATCTCTGAAAGCCCCGATATATGGTCTGCGTCCAGATGGGAGACAAACCAGTAATCGATCTTTCCCACGCCCTTTGCCTTCAGAAACGGCAGAATCCGATAGATCCCCACACTTCTCACATCACTGCTGCCGCCGTCCACAAAGACGGTCTGCCCCGCACGCGTCCGCAAAAAACAGCCGTCCCCCTGGCCTACGTCCAGCACATCCAGTTCAAAACCGCTGCGCCCCGGTAAAAGAAGAACAGCCAGAAGAAAAGCACAGGCCGTCGCATACCGCGTCCCGGCCGGCTTTTTTTCTGCACTGCGGCTCCTGCGGCTGCGATACGCCGTCACCGCCACAAGCCCGGCATAATATAAAATCATCCTGACAGCTTCCGGCCTGCCTACGATCCACCGGGCCCCGGGCAGACCCGCACTAACCGAGCAGATTGCACCGCTCAGTTCCAGAAGCAGACGGCAGGGAAACAGAAAAATCAAGGAAAGCGGCAGGGAAAAAATCCCCAGAAGCCCTCCTGCCAGACCGCAGCCTAATATTACGCCCATCATCGGCAGTGCCAGCAGATTTGCGAAAACCGCATAGACAGGAAGCTCAGAATCGTACCATGCCACAAGCGGCAGCGTCGCAAGCTGGGCCGCCGCGCACGAAAAAAGCGTCTGTTGCAGCTTTCCCCGGGCGCGCCGCTCCTCCCTGCCGATACCTCCGGCCCACACGAGCCCCGTCACAGCCACAAACGAAAACAAAAATCCTGCGTCCCAGAGCAGAAAAGGATTCCGGCAGAGCAAAACCAAAGCCAGCGCCCCCAGCGCATTCAGCGAATCATAGCCGCGTCCCAGCGCCTGCGCCAGGAGAAACAGCAGAAACATCCCGAATGCACGCTGCACCGATATCCCCATTCCGGCCAGCAGGGCATAAACATACATAACCCCTGCCGCCGCAATCCCGGCGCACCGATACCCCAAAGCTGCCCGGCAAAACAGCCCGTATACCGTCATCCCGACTACGGATATGTGCAGCCCGGAAACCGCGAGGACATGGGACAATCCGGCCACCCGATAGGACTCTTTGACCCCCGTATCCAGAAGGGATTTATCGCCGAGCGCGATGGCGGCAAGAACACCGCCGGTCTTCTCCCCCATCGCGGAAAGATACACCTCTCTCATGCGAAGGCCAATCTCCCACAGGCCCTCGCGCAGGCCGCTTTTCTTTCCATGCCTTGACTTTACGGTAACCTCTTTCAGCCCAAAAGCCACATTCCGCGCCCGGTAATAAGCCTGTGCATCAAAACTGCCTTCGTTCCGCGCGCTTTCCCATACATTCATTTTTCCTTCCAGAACAAGAATTTCTCCGATGGAACCGATATCGGAATCAGAATAAACAAGAATCGGGCTGCAGCGGATCACATCCCCGATCCCGCCCCCGTCAGAGCGCCGCCCCATCACGCAGGACGACAATTGATAGATATACTGTCTGCCGCGAAGCTCTTTCCTGTCCAGCTCTCCCTGCACACAGACCCGGCTTCCGGCCTCCAGATACGGAAGATAAAGCGCACAGAACCGCTCTTCCTCCCGGTATCGGCGCCATCCCAGGAAAAACGCCGCCAGTATCAGAAAATATCGAAGCAGAAGCCGCATTTTCAAAACATTGCCGGCTTCCTTTTTCCGTCTGCACAAAGCAATGCAGACTCCGGTCATCCCCCAGAATACCGGCGCGAAAAAAAGCACCTCAGGCCCTGCACGTGCCGCCGCCAGTATTCCGAGAAGGACCCCCGCTGCCATTCCGCAAAATGGCCTTTTTATCATTATGATTCCTCCGTCATTTGTTCTATTTTTTCATGTGCTCCCGCCACATATTCCAGATTCCGCTCATACATATTGCCCAGCGCAAAACTGTCCCTGTACACGCCGCCCGTATCCCCGTTGACAGAAATCTGAACCTTTCCGATGGTCGGCAGCTCTGTCAGCGAATTGACGATGGAATATATCACGATCGCCTCATTCACTTTATAATCCTGATTGCGGAACGCCTCGTCCAGACTGACATAGCAGACGCCGTCCACGACAGAAACCGTGACCAGCCTGGTTCCCACCGGGATCGCGGACTTTGCTCCCGCGCTCTCCGCCCCGGCCAGCAATTGTTCCATAATCAGTTTTTCCAGTGAAATATTACTGCTGTAATACACGTCCTCCCGCACTTCCCGCACCAGCGCGTCGCCGGCCTCGTTGGAAAAATACAGCGTAATCGACGTGTTCTGAATGGAATTGATCTGTTCGCCGGGATTTTCGATAAAGCTCTCCTGCGTCATATTCCCGACGATATTGCCTTTCACATCCGTCAGTGGAGCTTCGCCGACGTAAAAAGAAACACATTCCACCCCTTTGATCTGTGTCAGAGTGCGCACGACCGCCGCCCGGCAGAGCACTTCCTCCACCGCATTCATATTGCTGTAATTGGAATCAAAGCGCAATGTCAGAAGCACGCCGTCAAGTGAATACCCCGTCACCTTCACATCCCCCGGAATCGGCTTGCGGTACTCCACATCATCCGAATCCGCAGACAGAACTGAGAGAAACTCCCGGATCAGTCCGTCCGTATCGGAGGCCTCCGGCTCATAGGGCGCCTTGACAATCCGGCTCTTTTCTTTATTCAGATACTCAATGTGATACCCGCTCCCGTCCGCTTTATCGCCGCAGCCGGCCATTGCCGACAGACAGACCAGAAACAGGACAAGAAACAGATCCGCCCTTTTATGCAGTCTCAAAAAACCCAAACTGCCTCACCTCCATTCAAAAACAGCCTCATTATGGGACGTAGCTGAGAGGAATCCTGACATTAAAAATAGTTCCCTCTCCCTCAGTGCTGAAAACCTTGATCGCACCGCGGTGCATTAAAATAGCGCTTCTGGTGATCGCAAGCCCCAGCCCTGTACCGCCGATCTCTTTGGAATGGGATTTGTCCACACGGTAAAACCGTTCGAAAATATGCTCCAGATCCTCCTTTGGGATACCGATCCCGGAATCCTCTACTTTCACATAAAAATACTGGTGGTCTGCATTTAAGGAAACATGCACCCAGCCCTCGTTTCTATTATATTTGATTCCGTTTTCAATCAGATTTGAAAGCGCAAGCGTCAGCTTTACCTCATCCACATCCGCTGTCACCGGGCGGAAACTTTCGAACACAAGCTCTACCTCCTGCCGCTCCGCTATCGGTTTTAAACGCTTTAAGATCAGCTCCAGAAGTTCATTGATATTGATATTTGAAATATTAAGACCGGCCGCCGATTTGTCCATCTTAACCAGCGACAACAGATCATTGATAATTTTCGTCTCCCGCTCTATCTCATTTCCGATATCCGCCATAAACTCTTTGTACAGCTCTACCGGCGCATCCCCCATACTGTTGATCGAATCGGCCAGCACCTTCATCGAAGTCAGAGGCGTTTTTAGTTCGTGAGAAACGTTTGACACAAATTCCTGCCTGGACGCATCGAGTACTTTCATACGCCCCAGCATTCCGTTGAACTTTTCACAGATCTGAACCGTCTCTGTGTAGTCGTTGACTTCAAGCGTATCGTCTCCATATCCGGTCTGAATCTTTTCAATTGACCGCGACATCTTCTCAAACGGCTTGACAAGATGCAGGGCAATCACAGAGCCGATCAGAATGACGGAAAAAATCGATACGAGCTCCAGTACCAGCGTACTGCGCGCCAGATATTCGGAATTGAGATTGATACTGTCCGTGGAAACGCTCACCAGCATGACGCCAAGCACCTTTTTCAGATCCTGCTCTTTATCCACAAAGATGAGCGGAACCGTCAGCTCAATGTAACGGTTTTCCGAATCAAACTTTGTGATTTCGTCCCCGTAAAAACTCTTGATCACCTCTTCCGAAAT
>CANDFU010000197.1 GCA_947384095.1 uncultured Roseburia sp.
AGATGACGAGAGGTGACTGGAGTTCAGACGTGTGCTCTTCCGATCTAGAAACGACCGGTCGCACAGCCGGGCCGCCACATAGGCATCCGCACAGTCCGCCGCATCCCCCGTGCCGATCACGATGCGCTCGTACTCCCTGCTCTTCTCGTCTAAAAACATGGCAAAACGCCGGTTCCCCAACAGATCAAATCCTTTTTCCGTCTCCGCCGTCCGGCATACGACGTCCAGATAGCGGTTTAACGCGAGCGGTGTAATCTCCGCCCCTTCTTCAAAGACAAAACGGCTGACAGAATGTTCCGGCTTTCCGTCCTCTCCCTCCCCCGCAAGGTTGACAAACAGCGTCCGCTTCTGCTCATTCGCGTAGCTCATCGCCGTCTTTAACGCCGCGTCCTTCCGCGGACTGCCCAGGGATATGCAGTTTATCCTCATGCACCCATTCTGCTCTTCTTCCCCGAAAAACAGACAGACTTTCCGGAACGTCTCCGCATTGTCGTTTCCATTCTTTAACGTATCGATGACCGGGGCTTGTATACACTGGCGTATCTCTTCCGCGTTTTTCGGTTTTTTCCAGAGAAGCAGAAAACAGGTATATACTACGACTTCCACAATAATTCCCAGCAGGAATCCGGCTGTCGCCGCTTTCAGCACACCCTGTCTGAACTCCTCCTCCGAGATATAATACGATTCTATCTTCTGTACAATACTGGAAGCATGCGGCTCGTCCACAACAGTGATACAGCTGCTGCCGATAATTTCCCGTGAAGTCTTCTCCAGCGCGGCGATAACCTGATCGGCAAATCCGACCGCCTCCTTCTCATCCGTAATCGAAAAATCACCGAACGATGCCGGATAATTGACACAGAGCGACAGAACGTCGGAAACCTCTCCCTGAAAAATATCGAACACGGCCAGATACCCCTGATAATCCAGTCCGAGCCCCGTCTTTTGAATCAGCTCCTTGTAAGTGAGATTGCTCTTTGCAATCTTCACGATCGTTCCCGCGCGCTCTACCGCCGTCTCATCGCTGTATGGCTTCACATAGATGGCTGCGGCGGCCTGCTGAATATTATCGTAGACTACCTTTTCCACAAAGGGATGATTCGCTTTATATTTGTAACCGCCGAGCAGCGCAGCGCATAAGAGCGCACAGAGCACCGCCAGCCACCACATTCTCAGATTATAACGCACGATTTCCATCACGCTGTACTCTTTGTCCAGTCTGTATTCCTTATCCATTCTTCCGTCACCGTCCTTTTCCTTACTTGTTCCAATTATCATAACACAGATGAAAATTACTGAAAAGCCTTTTCTTTTTCTTCCTGCAGCCGGATTACCTCCCCGTAATCCATCACCCAGGTATCCCCGACACTCTTAAGCACCTTTCCGGCCTCGTTCTCAAAGACGACCTCCTGCACATCATAATACTCCTGCGTATTGATGTAATACAGATCCTCCTTGAGCACCGTGACATAGGAGATGTTCTTCTCGTCCAGATTTTTCACAATGTCTCCCCCGTCGGTTTTCCAGATATAGCAATCCTCACACTTTTGTCCGGTCTTTTTTTCATACAGGATAAAATCCATATAGGAAGTCTGATCCGCCATCAGCGGAACCGCCTCCCCCTTCAGATGCTTCTTTACATAGGAAAACAGCTCTTCTTTCTCTCCGGCAGACTCCACCGCATGCGCGACGTCCCGCCAGTTCTCCCCCGGGCAGGTTAAAAGCGCCGCCTCTTCGTTTTCGTAGATCACCTTACATAACGAAAAATAATCTTTATATCTCTCATAAAACGCACCCGACTTGACCACGACAACCTCGCGCACATCCCTCTTTTCCATCCGGCGCAGAAGCTCCATCAGCTCCTGCTCGTCCGCCCGGTACTTCGCAATATTTTTTTGTACCATGCCGTTATACCAGTACAGATGCCTCTGATCGTCCGACAGGAGCGGAACCTCCCTTCCCTCCGTCGTCTCCAGCACATAATGAAAAACATCCAGCATCTTGTCCGTAATCCGGTACTGTTCAAAATCCTCTGCCATGGTATCCATGTTGTACCGGTAAAGCGTGAAAACAATCTGTGTCCCGTAACTCCCCGTATAGTGGGGATTGTGCACCCACATCAGACGGTCATAGCTGGAAAACGTAATCCACCCGATCATCGCCATCAGTCCGGCATAGGAGAAAAACACCGGGAGCAGCTTTTGCTCCGTCAGCACATCCAGAGCCTGGACCGCAAGAACCCATCCGAACAGCCACAGATTATAATAAATCTTATAATAGTAATATCCCGACATCTTCCCGTTGTATAAAAGAATATACATTACAATGGTGCACAAAATCATGCAGATACTCATCAGACCGGGAATACAGGAACACGCCTTTTTCCAGAATGCCATATAAAATACGTAAAACAGCGCAGGCAGAAAAAAGATCAGATCTGCATACATGGAGCGGTACATCGCCCCGTCCACCTGCACATACACAAGCATCTCATCCACAGAGCCGCCCCAGTAATTCAGAAAGAAAACCGCGGCAGCGGCCGCCGCAACGACGACCCCTGCGGCTACCGCCCAAAAATAACGCAGCTGTCTGACGTTCCTGCGCTCCCGGATTAAAAAATAAAACAACACCGCGAAAAACGCAAGATAGTTTACAGGGACAAATAATTTGTTGCAGCAGCTGTTCGCGTAAGCGCCCAGAACCAGCAGAACGGACAGCAACCCCCGCAGTTCCCTCTGCCGCTCAAACAAAATCAACGCATACACAAGGAAAATCAGGATCATTACCCCGATCCCCCAGTGTACAAAGCCGCCTGTCATATAGCTGTATGCAGGATATCCCCAGAAATACCCCGCCGCGAAAAGGGGCGCCAGGATCCGCACCGGCTTCTTCTCGCTGACCGTAAGTATCAGCATATACATCATCCAGATTTCCAGGATATGCATACAGATATCCGCAAGGATAAACGCTTTATAATAAAAAACCCTCTCCAGAAGCGGCGAAGCCGCCTCAATAAAGAGTTCGTCGATCAGCGCGGCAAAATAGATTCCGTCCAGCTTTCCGGTATCCAGAATCCGCATGGCTTTCCGGAAGTGATTCGCCGGATCCGTATTCATGTAACTCAGCCTCAGCCCGCCCGTAAAAAGATGGTTGGAAATCCACAGGACAAAAACCGCCAGCCCCACCATGCACACGAGATCCGAAACCCGCCAGAACACCTTCTGAACCCTTTTTTTCCATATTATACCGGCCAGAAACGCGAAATCCGCGAGGGCCAGCGAAACGGTCAGGGAAAAAAGCCCCACCCTGATCCCGATCTTATTATAAAAAAAGGCTGCCAGCGCCAGATAGCAGAACACCGCCATCGTCCCCATCACCGCGGCCTTCCACCCGTTGATTCTCTTTTCCGTCTTCGGATAAAAGATCATCCCGGCAAGACAAAGCAGAAACAGAACTGCAAATAATATCGATATCGCCATATTCTTCCCTCTCTTACGTATCTTTTCCCCGTTTTTTCTTCTGTTTTATCATTATAATCCATAACGTCCTTTTCCATTCGTCGTCACATGAAAAACAATCCCGCCCGGAGGGCTTTTGCTTTATAAGATGCAATTTCCCATAAACTCCCATACCGCTGTATCCGGCATCCCCATGAATGAAAGGGAGTCCACAGGAGCAAGAAAAGGCACGAAGATATTATACTATCTCCGTGCCTTTTCTGAAAGTCCCAATTTTACTTCTTTTTCCATTTTGCGTACAGGGTAATCTTTCCGGTTGAGCCCTTCTTAATCTGGGTCACCTTCCTGGTACACTTTTTATCGGAATACCACCCGGCAAACGTATACCCTTTCCTCGTCGGATTCTTTAATTTGATCGTCGCCGTCGTGTATGTATACGTATCGGGATTTTTACTGTTATTTTTCCCTCCGTTCAGATTGTAAACGATCTTGTACGTCGTCTTTTTCCACTGTGCATAGAGCGTCACCTTCCCGTTCGCTTTGGAAGTCAGATTTTTGACACTCTGCTTATCGGAATAACTTTTTCCTTTTCCGTTCTTCTTTGTGTTCCAGCCCACGAAAGTATATCCGGTCCGCTTAAACCGGTTAGCCGTGAGCTTATAGCTCTTTCCGTATTTGCAGGAGGTAAGCGCATTCATCTTTCCGCTGGTGCTGCCGTTTCCGTTGAATGAAATCGTATACTGGTTCGCCGTCCATTTGGCGTAGAGCGTCACCTTCCCCGAGCTTCCCTTTTTGATTTCAGTCACTTTCTTCGTGCACTTTTTATCCTTATACCAGCCGCCGAACTTATAACCGCTTCTGGTCGGATTCTTCAGCTGGAAGGTTGTCGTCCAATGGGTATAGGACGCAGGATTTTTGCTGTTGTTCTTACCGCCGTTTAAATTGTATGTAATCTTATAACTTGTCTTTTTCCACTGCGCGTACAGGGTAATCGAACTGCCCGTGCCGGACGGAAACGCACTGATCACCTGCTTGTCGGAATAAGAGGTC
>CANDFU010000198.1 GCA_947384095.1 uncultured Roseburia sp.
AGCAGTTTGCGCTTATCTGGATGACGACCGGAGGCGGTCCGGCCAACGCTTCGGAGGCGGTGAGCACCTTTATTTACAAGGAGGCATTTTCCAAATATCAATATTCCAGAGCCTCCGCAATGGCCGTGATATTGCTCATCGCATGCACCATAATCGGTATATTCTATGTCCGGCAGCAAAAAGCGGAGGGATAATACTATGATTGGCAAGAAAAAAATATCCGTGAAACTATTGATTATCGCTATCTTGGCGCTGGGAACCGTCTGGGCCGGCTTTCCGGTACTGTGGATGATTTCTAACTCATTCAAATCAAACGCTGAAATATTTGAATGGCCTCCCCGGCTGGTCACGGAAAATTTCAGCTTTGGCGCCTACGCGAAAGTATTTCAGAACTCCGAGCAGGTGAGATTTTTTATAAACAGTTACTGCATCGCCATTCTGGTCGTGATCCTGACACTGATCATCGGCATTATGGCATCCTACGGCTTCAGCAGATTTCAATTCAGGGGAAAAGAACTGATCAACACCGTTATTATAAGTGTCCAGGCCGTACCCCCCATCACGCTGCTGATTCCCTATCTGAGCCTGATCGTGACATTAAAACTTTACAATACGTATTTTGCATTGATTTTAACTTACCTTGTCTTCACTTTGCCGTACTGTATTCTGATGATGACAGGTTATTTCAACATGATACCGAAGGAATTGGACGAAGCGGTTATGATAGACGGCGGTTCCCGGCTGAAAGCATTGTGGAGAATTATTGTTCCCTCCTCGGTTCCGGGTCTTATATCCGTCGGCATGTACACCTTTATGCAGTCGTGGAATGAATATATGTTTGCGCTCACCCTGACTAAGACAAACAACATGCGCACCGTTCCTGTGGGAATCAATCTGTTGATGGGGCAGCACGCATATGAATGGAACCAGATGATGGCCATGTCGGTGTTGGGTTCTCTGCCGATTCTCATCTTATTCCTGTTTTTCCAGAACTATTTTATGGCCGGAATGACGGCAGGCGCAGTAAAGAATTAACCATCTGACAACTGAATATTTAACCCTGACGACAGCCGCCCGATATCTGTCACATACAGCCATCCGAGTTACTGCCACAGGAATCACAAAATGCAAAAACGAAGGGGGCTCTATGAAACAATATTTACTAAGCGTTGACAGCGGCGGCACTTATATCAAAGCTGCAATATATGACAAACAGGGACACCGGATCGGAATCACCCATCTGCACAATCAGGTACTGGAACCTTTTCCCGGACGAGCAGAATATGACCAATCCGCCTTATGGCAGACGAATTGCGACTGTATAAAATGTGTGATGGAAAAAACACATATCCCGGCAGATCAGATCGCCTGCATCGGTATAGCCGGTCAGGGATGCGGTTTTTATTCGATCGACAAGGACGGCAACAACATCCGAAACGCGATATCCTCATCCGACACAAGGGCCCTCAAACAGTCCGCTGAACTGGAAGAGCGTGGAATCAACAAAACCGCCTTTCCATATATCTACAGAAATTCCACTCCGGGCAGTCTGAATTCTATTTTGATCTGGCTGAAAGAAAATGAACCGGAAAATTATGACCGCATTGACAAACTGTTTTCCATGAAAGATTTTCTGGTTTACCGGATGACGCACAATGCCGTCTCAGGCTACGGCTGTCAGTCCGCAAGCGGTCTCATGAATCTGAACACCGGAAAATTCTGCCCCCGTCTCGGGGAGTTGTTTGGCATTCCGGAGATGATAAGCAAATTCGGCCCTCTGAAATGGGATCATGAACTGTGCGGTACCCTGACGGAGGACGCAGCGAAAAGCTGCGCTCTGAAGGCAGGCATCCCCGTCTCGGCGGGGGCCCACGATGTGACCGCCGCAGTCCTCGCCATGAACGCCTGTGATCCGGACGTATGCTTTATGATTACAGGGACCCACGGGATCAACGGTTATATCGCATCGGAACCGATTTTAAATGAGACGGTAAAGAACAATGAGTATTTTGCTTTTCCCGGAAAGTATCTGATCGAGGAGGGTTATCCGTCATCCACGGCGACTCTCGAGTGGGTGATTTCGCTTTTATTCCCGGGAGATTCCGGAGATTCTTCCGAGCTTTACGACAGAATCAACAGGGAAGTGGAAAGTGTCGACCCGGGTGACAGCAATTTAATATTTCTTCCGTTTTTGCGGGGAAACCGGGATAACAGCCGCGCCGCCGGAACATGGATCGGGCTCAGAAACGAGCATTCAAGGCCTCACTTTCTGGCCGCTGTCTACGAGGGAGTTGTCTTCACCCACATGTTGCAGATGGAACATATATTTAAGAACCGGGAGAAGCCGCGAAAAATCCGCATGGCCGGAGGAGCGACAAATTCCGGGATCTGGATGCACATATTTGCGGACACTTTTAACATTCCGCTGGAAATCGTTCCGAACGAAGAGATGGGCGCAAAAGGAGCCGCCATCATCGCCGCCGTATCCGTCCATATGTACCCGGACTTTAAAGCAGCAGTAAATTCCATGACCCGCACAGGGGAAACGGTATATCCGCGAAAAGAATATACGGATATCTATCGGAAAAAACTGGAACGGTTTAAAACAATTGTCGCCTCTCTGGATCCCTGTTGGGAAATCTTTTCTTAATGACAGTCTTAAAAGGAGAAATGAAAACATGAAGTTACAGGCAGCTATTGATTATGATACGATACACGAAGCGCTTGACCTGATGGAAGAGATCCACCCTTATGTGGATATTGTTGAGATCGGAACCATGCTCGGGTTATGTGAAGGATTTCGCGCTCTAACTGTCATGAAAGAGCGCTATCCCCATCTGAAAGTTCTCTGCGACGCCAAACTGGTCGATGGGGGATATGATATCGCAGGGCGGGCCTTTGACGCGGGAGCCGACATCGTGACCACCATCGGTCTGGCAAACGATGAGACTTGTCTTGGTGTCGTAAAAGCGGCGCATGAAAGAAACAAGGAAGCGATGGTCGATATGATCGGTGTTCCCAACCTGGCCGAAAGAGCTGAGGAATTGGACAAATTGGGCTTTGATTATATTCTTGTACATACGGCGCACGATATGTTATCCCGCCTCAACGCTCCGCTTGACGCACTAGCGTCGATCAAAAAAAGTGTAAAACATGCCAGGACAGGAATATCCGGCGGCATTACTTTAAATATGATTCCGGAGATTATCGCGGGCAATCCCGACTGGATCGTGGTGGGCGGCGCACTGTACAATGCCAAAAAGCCCGGAGAAGTTGCAAAACAAATAAAAGAAGCTATGAAATAAGACGAAAAGGAGATGTCTGTTATGTTGATGAATATGAAAAATTTACTGGAAGTTGCAAATAAAAACCATTTTGCGGTTCCGGCGTTTAATGTATCCGATTATTCCATGTTCAAAGGACTTATGGAGATTACGGAAGAGTTGAATGCGCCTGTTATCATCGCCATTCACCCCGATGAGTTAAAGCATGTCGGTCAGTCGATGCTGAGGGCCGTCATCGAACGCATCCACAGATCCACTGTGCCCGCAGTCATTCATCTGGATCACGGTGCATCCTACGAACAGGTGATCCGGGCGATCCAGAGCGGTTATACCTCCGTTATGATCGACGCGTCCTCTCTTCCGTTCAGCCAAAATATTGATATCTGCCGAAAAGTGGTACAGACCGCACACGCTGTCGACGTATCTGTCGAGGGAGAACTCGGCACGATCGGCACGGCGGACGATTACGGTGAGTCCACTTCCGCCGTGATCAAATATACCGATCCTGAGGACGCGAAAAAATTTGTCGAGGAGACGGGTGTGGACTGTCTGGCAATCGCCATCGGCACATGCCACGGTATTTATCCCAAAGGGATCGATCCGAAGCTCAGACTTGATATTCTGAAGGACATCAAGGCAAACCTTCCGGATACTCCTCTTGTGCTGCACGGCGGCTCCTCGAATCCGGACAGTGAGATTGCTGAAGCCGTGACGCTCGGAGTAAATAAGATCAATATCTCCAGTGACATTAAAGTGGCCTATTTTGATAAAATGAGAGAAGTTCTGGCTGACCAAAATCTGCGCGAGCCGAATGTGATCCAGCCGCCGTGTATCGAGGCGATGAAAAAAGTTGCAGCGCATAAAATCAGATTGTTCCAGGCAGATGGAAAAGCGGCAGCGTACTGACATGGGGGACCAAAGATGGAGAAGAAAATTGCAATCGGTATTCATTCGGTTGTAGACTGGGAATGCAAATGGAACGCCGAAATTTTTTGTAAAACAGTGGAGGATCTTGAAATTGAGGAAAGGGAGATCGCGCCTTTAAAAAGCATTCATTCCGAAAGAGATCTGGTTATCTCGATCCTCGCCTCCATGAGGCAGGGGCGCGGCTGTGAATTATTTCCGGAGACAAACGCACTGGTGGAAAACTTTGCTGCAAAGTTCTCTTACAACACAACCGTCGGCGGGACAGGC
>CANDFU010000199.1 GCA_947384095.1 uncultured Roseburia sp.
GTGTCGTGGCGGCAGGGCCGGTTTTTAATTTTATCATGGCTTTTTTCTTTGCGTTTATTCTAAACTGCAATACGGGATATGATCTGCCGGTCCTCTCGGGCGTGCAGGAAGGGTATCCTGCGCAGGAGGCCGGTATGCAGGAAGGGGATGTCATCGTAAAAATGAACCGCAGCCGGATTCATTTTTTCCGTGAGATCAGCGCGTATACACAGTTCCATCCCGGTGAGACGGTCGATATCGTCTATGAGCGGGACGGAGAGCGCCGCACCGTGCGCCTTACGCCAAAGCTCAACGAGGAAAGCGGGTATTATATGTATGGTTTTCTCGGCAGCACGGCGCGAAAGCCAGGGACGCTTTTCGACAATTTAAAATACAGTGTCTATGAGGTGAAATACTGGATTTCCGTGACGTTGAACAGTTTAAAGGCGCTTGTGACGGGAAAGGTGAGTATAAAACAGATGAGCGGCCCGGTCGGGATCGTGGATATGATCGGGGAGGGCTACGAGAAGAACATCGCCTATGGGTGGTTCAGCGTCTTTCTGCAGATGCTCTATATGTCTATTTTTCTGTCTGCCAATCTGGGAGTGATGAACCTTCTGCCGCTTCCGGCCCTGGACGGCGGGCGGCTTCTCTTCCTGTTCGCGGAGGTCATCCGCGGACGGCGGGTGGATCCCGAAAAAGAAGGCATGGTCCACTTTATCGGAATCATGCTTCTGTTTGCGTTTATGATTTTTGTCGTGATCAATGATGTGCGGCGTCTGATGACGTAGGCGGATTTGTGGATTGACAAAATCTGGCAGGGATGGTTAAATGAAGTGTTGAGAGAGAAAACGGAAAGATACAGACAACGGCGGCCCGGGGCCTGGGCCGCCAGGCGAAGAAGGGAGAGAGCGCGATGGAGAAGATAAAAATGACGACCCCGCTGGTGGAGATGGACGGAGATGAGATGACCCGCATTCTCTGGCAGATGATAAAGGATGAGCTGCTGAGCCCGTTTATCGAGCTGAATACGGAATATTATGATCTCGGGTTAAAATGCCGCAACGACACAGACGATCAGGTGACGGTGGATTCGGCCAATGCGACCAAAAAATACGGGGTTGCGGTAAAGTGTGCGACAATCACGCCGAACGCGGCCAGGATGACCGAGTATGAGTTAAAGGAGATGTGGAAAAGTCCGAACGGTACAATCCGGGCGATGCTCGACGGCACGGTATTCCGCACGCCGATCATCGTAAAAGGGATTGAACCGTGTGTGAAAAACTGGGAAAAACCGATTACAATCGCGCGTCATGCATACGGGGATGTGTACAAGGCGTCCGAGCTTATAATTCCGGGACCGGGAAAGTGTGAGCTGGTATATACTGCAAAGGACGGAACGGAGACGAGGGAACTGATTCACGACTTTACGGGTGCGGGCGTGGTGCAGGGGCAGCACAATCTCTGCGGCTCCATCGAAAGTTTTGCGAGGAGCTGTTTTAATTATGCGCTTGATCTCAGGCAGGACCTGTGGTTTGCGACGAAAGATACCATTTCCAAAAAATACGATCACACATTTAAGGATCTGTTTCAGGAGATCTTTGACGCGGAGTACAGAGAAAAGTTTGACGCTGCAGGAATCGAATATTTCTATACGCTGATCGACGATGCGGTTGCGCGCGTCATGAAATCAAAGGGCGGTTATATCTGGGCCTGCAAAAACTACGACGGCGACGTGATGAGCGATATGATATCGAGCGCGTTCGGCTCTCTTGCCATGATGACGTCCGTGCTTGTATCGCCGGAAGGGTACTATGAATATGAGGCGGCGCACGGAACGGTCCAGCGCCACTACTATAAACATTTAAAAGGGGAGGAGACGTCGACAAATTCGGTGGCGACCATTTTTGCCTGGACCGGAGCATTGCGGAAACGTGGGGAGCTCGATAAAAATGCGGAGCTTGTCGCGTTTGCGAAAAAGCTGGAGGACGCCTGTGTAAAGACGATCGAGTCCGGTAAGATGACAAAAGATCTGGCGCTGATTACGACAAATCCCGATCCGGCCGTTTTAAACAGCGGTGATTTTATCAAGGCCATCCGCGAGGCTCTGGAGAAAAGCCTCCGGTAGGGCAGGGCAAGAAAAAGAGGGCCGTCTGGGCGGCGGAATGAGAGGAAGTATGATTTTATCCTGTCAGAATGTCTCAAAGTCATTTGGGACGGATGAGATATTAAAAGAAGTCAGTTTTCATATTGAGGCGAATGAAAAAGCAGCGATTGTCGGCGTCAACGGCGCCGGCAAGTCTACGCTGCTTAAAATTATGGTACAGGAAGAGACGGCGGACGAAGGCCAGGTGGTGCTGGCGAAGGATACGTCGATCGGTTATCTCGCGCAGTACCAGGATGTCTCGGGGCAGACGACGATATACGAGGAAGTCTTAAATTCCAGAAAAGATATCTTAAAAATGGAAGAGAAACTGCGTGAGATGGAAGCCGGAATGGAAGGGCTTTCGGGAAAAGAGCTTGAAGCGCTTTTGGACGGTTATCACAGACAGAGCCATGAATTTGAACTGCTCGGCGGATATACCTACCGCAGTGAAGCGGGGGGGATCTTAAAGGGGCTTGGCTTTTCGGAGGAGGAGTTTACGAAAAAGATGAGTGAACTCTCCGGCGGTCAGAAAACGCGCGTCTCGTTGGGGCGCCTTCTGGCGGCAAAACCGGATGTGCTGCTGCTGGACGAGCCGACGAACCATCTTGACATGGAATCGATCCGCTGGCTGGAAAATTTTCTGATGAATTACAAAGGGGCGGTTATCATCGTGGCGCACGATCGCTATTTTCTGGACCGCGTCGTGACAAAGGTAATCGAGATTTTTCAGCACAAAAGCTTTGTATATCAGGGAAATTATACGGATTTTGCAAAGAAAAAGGCAAAGGTGCGGGAAGACCTGCTAAAGCAGTATTTAAACCAGCAGAAGGAGATCCGGCATCAGGAGGAAGTGATTGCGAAATTAAAGTCGTTCAACCGGGAAAAATCCATAAAAAGAGCGGAAAGCCGGGAAAAAATGCTGGATAAAATCGAACGCATTGAAAAGCCGACAGAGGAAAATACGGATATCCATCTCGTGCTCGAGCCGAATGTCGTGAGTGGAAACGATGTTCTCTCGGTGGAGCATCTGGCCAAGGCATACCCTCCCGTCACGCTTTTTTCTGACCTGTCTTTTGAGATTAAGAGGGGGGAACGTGTGGCCCTGATCGGGAACAACGGCAC
This sequence comes from uncultured Roseburia sp., assembly GCA_947384095.1. Classification (GTDB taxonomy): domain Bacteria; phylum Bacillota; class Clostridia; order Lachnospirales; family Lachnospiraceae; genus Roseburia. The sequence goes on from CANDFU010000199.1 coordinate 3,248, forward strand.
GGGAAAAACGACGATTTTAAAGATGATCAACGGTCTTGTCGCGGCGGACGGCGGCAGTATTACGACGGGGGCGAACGTCTATATCGGGTATTACGATCAGGAACATCAGCTTCTGCACATGGAGAAAACGATTTTTTCGGAGATTGCGGACGATTATCCGGGGCTGAACAATACGAAAATCCGGAATGTGCTGGCTGCTTTTTTGTTCACAGAGGACGATGTGTTTAAGCGGATCGGCGATTTAAGCGGCGGGGAGCGCGGACGTGTATCGCTGGCGAAACTGATGCTCTCGGACGCTAATTTTCTGATTCTGGACGAGCCGACGAATCATCTCGATATCACTTCCAAGGAGATTCTGGAGACGGCGTTAAGGCGGTATACGGGAACCGTCTTTTTCGTATCGCATGACCGCTATTTTATCAATCAGACGGCGACGCGCATTCTGGACCTGACGGGAGAGACGCTTGTCAATTATCTCGGCAGCTACGACTATTATCTGGAGAAGCATGAAGAGCTGACGAAGACCTTTGCGGGCGCAGAAACTGCGGCACAGGGAAAAAAGGGATTTGTGCAGACCCCATCGGGGGAAGAGGGGGATTCTTCCGCTGTGTCCACAAAAGCGGACTGGCAGACGAAAAAGGCGGAGCAGGCCAGGCTGCGCAGGCTGGAGAACAGCCTGAAAAAGACGGAAGCGCGGATCGCGGAGCTGGAAGCGCAGGTCGCAGAGATCGACGCAGAGTGCCAGAAGCCGGAAAATGCCGTAAATTCCGCCAGGCTGGCGGAGCTTACGAAAGAACAGGGGGAATGCCAGAAGGAGCTGGACGCTTGTTACGAGGCATGGGAGAAGCTGTCAATCGAGCTGGAGGAGGAGAGGCGGTTATAAAAGATTCTACGGGGTAAGCTCTTAAATTGGCGCGCGGGCCTGCGCGGCAGTCCCTGCGCACGTTGACAGATGCCCTCGTTTTCTCTATAATAGACAAGTAAGAAGTAAGAAAGGTGGACATCTTTGTGGGGGAAAAAGAAATATCCCAGGCTGTGATAAGAAGGATGCCGCGCTATTACCGCTATCTGGGGGAGCTGCTGGATGCGGGCGTGGAGCGTATTTCATCCAACGACCTGAGCCGCAGGATGAATGTTACGGCTTCCCAGATCCGTCAGGATCTGAATAATTTCGGCGGTTTTGGGCAGCAGGGGTATGGGTATAACGTAAAGTATCTGTAT
>CANDFU010000200.1 GCA_947384095.1 uncultured Roseburia sp.
AACCGGAAGACTGATCGAGGAGGTTACCAATCTGAACATTCACAAATACCTGGCCGGCCATCTCGGCGGGGCGCAGCAGCTGGGCGCACAGATCGAACACAATGAAATTGACCTTGTCATTTTCTTAAGGGATCCTCTGACACCAAAATCACATGAGCCGGATGTCAATAATGTCGTAAAAATCTGCGATACACACAACATACCGCTGGCGACCAACCTGGCAACGGCGGAGCTTTTGATCAAATCATTGGACAGAGGGGATTTAGAGTGGCGTGAGATGTACAAATAGAAAAAGGGGAGCGATGCGGTTTTGCGCAGTCTGCATTTCACTTGGTATTCTGCTGCAGAGTATGGGGTGTGGAAAAGAGGCCGTCGAGTCCGGCGACGCATTTGATCTCTACGGGACGGCCTGTGCCGTCGGGATTTCCGTGACGAAAGAGACGGCGGAACAGCATTATTTTTCCGAAGGCCTTTGTGTGGCGGACAATACAGACTTCGGCACGGAAAATACGAGTGCCGAAAAGGCGGAGGGAGCGGGGATTTTTAATCTGGCTTCCAATTCGGTCGTATACGCTAAAAATATTTATGGAAGGCTCTATCCGGCGAGCACAACCAAGATTCTCACCGCCTATATCACCTTAAAATATTGTGATAATCTTGACGATACCGCGATTGTCAGCGAAAATGCCGCCGACCAGGCAGCAGATTCCTCAAAGTGTGATCTGAAGGCGGGAGATGTCCTTAAGATCAGGGATCTTCTCTATGGCATGCTGCTCCGCAGCGGCAACGACGCCGCGATTGTCATTGCCGAGCATATTTCCGGGAGCGTGGAAGCCTTCGCAAACCTGATGAATGAGGAGGCAAAGCTTTTAGGCGCCACACAGTCCCATTTTGTCAACCCGAACGGCCTTCCGGATCCGGATCATTATACTTCGGTTTACGATCTCTATCTGTTTCTGCGGGCGGCCGTACAGAATGAAACATTTGTCAATATGATCGGCGCCCGGTCGTACGACGCGTCTTATGTGGATTCGGCGGGGAATGTCGTTGAAAAGAACTGGGAAAATACCAATCAGTACATGAACGGGCAGACAGAACCTCCGGAAGGAATCACTGTCATAGGCGGAAAGACGGGCACGACGGGAGATGCCGGTTACTGCCTTGCACTGTATTCCCTTAACAGGTCGGGGGAACCCGTTATCTCCATCGTCTTAAAGGCTCAGATCAGGGCGGATCTGTATCAGCTGATGAATGAAATGTTACAGAAGGCATAACAGATAGAATGCGTTCCCGAAAAGGGAAAAAAAATGTTGTGTTTTATGTGCATATATACTATAATTATTTTATAATATCAACTGTTTTTATTTATATTTCCAAGGGATCTGGATAAAAGCAGGATTACTAGGAGGAAATGGCCATGATAGAGATAATTTCAGGTGAAAAAGGAAAAGGTAAGACAAAGGAACTGTTAAGCAGGGTGAACGCATCCGTGGCATCTGCATCCGGCAATATTGTTTATCTTGACAAAAGCCGTAAGCATATGTATGAACTGAACAATAAAGTGCGGTTAATCAACGTCACGGATTACCCGATTGATGACTGCGATCAGTTCCTCGGTTTTATCTGTGGCATCGTATCACAGGACAACGATCTGGAAGAAATGTACTTAGACAGTTTCCTCACAATCGCCGGCATTGAGACAGATGAAGAAATCTGTTATGCCATTCAGAAGCTGGATGTGATCAGCGAAAAATACAATGTAAAATTCGTATTAAGCGTTTCACGAAATGAAAGCAGCCTTCCAGAGAGCGCGAAAGCTAAAATCGTCATTTCCTTATAATCACATAAACTCATACAGACAACAGTCTCTGCGGCGGATATAAGGGCTGTTGCACCTTATCCGCCACAGTGTACCTTTTCTTATCCCGAGGAGCATCCGGTTCGCGATGCGTTCCTCAGGATACCCGGAAGGGCTTTCTTATTTTATGCCTGATCAATGGAACGGATTCTCCCAAACATACTGATGAGATACAGTCCTCCGATTCCTACGACCGCATAGATAATTCTTGACAGCCATGACATATCGCCAAAGATAAATGCCACCAGGTCAAATCTGAAAAATCCAATCAATCCCCAGTTTACCGCACCGATAATGACCAGTGCAAGCAATGTGTAATCAAGCCAATGCGTATTCATACTGATAACCTCCTTCCACAGTAACCTCTATGCCAGCCTTGTACTGCATGCCGTGCATAAAAATGGATTCCTGTAGCAGTATGCCCTTTCTGTCAATTTTTATTCAGGTATAAGTTGTTTTTTGTCAGATAAAATGATAGAATAGGTACGTTGAGTTTTTAAAGAGGTGGAAATATTTGAGCAAAAACAAAAAGGTCGTAAAATACAAAAAACCTTTCAATATCAATATCGGTATTGTTATTTTTGTGATTATTTTTATATATCTTATTTTTAATGTATATACCTACGTGACGACTGTTCATATTTCCGCTTATGAAGTAGGGCAGGGAACGATGGCTGAAAATAACGTGTACAGAGGACTTGTGCTGCGGGACGAAAAGGTTTATTACTCGGATTATGCCGGTTCATTAAACCATTATGTCAGAGAAGCTTCCAAGGTAAAGAACGGTACGCTGATTTATTCCGTCGATGAAAACGGCGAGATTGCGCAGATGATTGCACAGGCGGCGCAGGATGTCGCTTCGATAGACCCGGAAGACCTGAACGACATAGAAGAGACGATTTTTCAGTTTCAGATGACGTATGACCCGCTGGATTTTCTGAACGTCTATTCCTTTAAAGAAAACGTGGATTCGGCCCTGAATGAAGCTCTGAGTTTAAGCGCTTTGAACAGCATTTCCGAATATGCGAAAAATGCGGTCGGCAGCAATACCTTCCATCCTGTCTCTTCCGATATGGACGGAATTGTCGTATATTATTCGGATGGATTTGAAAATGTGACTGTGGATACGTTTACGCCGGAAATGCTTGACGAATCCTCTTATGAGAGGATCAGCAGCAGGAAAGCACTTTCCATTGCGCCGGGAGATGCCGCCTATAAAATGATCTGCAGTGAAATCTGGCAGATCGTTGTCCCGGTTCCGCCGGAGCTGGCCGATAATCTGGCGGATGACGATACCTTAAGGCTTCGTTTTCTGAAAGACGAAAAAACAGCTTATGCCTCGTACACTCTGATGCAGCGCGACGGGCAGGATTATCTGATTTTAAATCTGGCTAATTCCATGATCCGCTATGCAAGGGACCGCTATCTGGAAATCGAGCTTCTTCTGAAAGAAGAGACCGGGCTTAAGATACCAAATTCTGCGATTACGACGAAGGAGTTTTACACCATTCCCGCCGAATATTTTATGAAAGGCGGAGATTCGGACAGTGACGGCCTTCTCGTTGAGCGTTTTGATGAAAAAGGAAACCGGACGACAGAATTTATCATTCCTGTCATTTATTATGAAAACGGGGAAAAATATTATATTGACAGTGAAAAAATAGCGGCCGGAGACCGGATTTTAAAGTCGGATTCCAGTTCTGCCTATACTGTGGGGACAGACACCGCTGCGCTGAAAGGGGTGTACAACATCAATAAAGGCTATGCTGTTTTTAAACAGATCGATATTCTGTACCAGAATGAAGAGTACGCGATTGTGCGGACAGGCATGACTTACGGTATTGCGCTGTACGACCACATCGCTCTGGACGGGACCAAGATAAAAGAAAATGAACTGATCTATTGAGAGACGAAAGGTTACTGATTGACGGATGGAGGAATCAGATGTTAAAAGAGAATCTTGCACTTGTAGAAAAAGAAATCCTTACAGCCTGTGAACGGGCAGGCAGGGCACGGGAAGAAGTCACTCTGATCGCCGTCGGAAAGACGAAACCGGCAGAATTACTCAGGGAAGCTTACCGGGAGGGCGTGCGGGATTTCGGTGAAAATTATGTACAGGAGCTGTGTGAGAAAACCGGACAGCTTCCGGACGATATCAACTGGCATATGATCGGCCACCTTCAGCGGAACAAAGTAAAACAGATCGTAGGCAAAACTGCGTTAATCCACTCGGTCGACACGTACCGCCTCGCCGAGGAGATCAATATTCAGGCCAAGAAAAAACATATTGCCGTCCCGATTCTCATTGAGGTAAATATGGCGGGTGAGACATCGAAGTTTGGTGTTTCCGCAGATGACGCCATGCTTCTGACGGAAGAAATCGCCACACTCGAAAATGTACGTATCATGGGCCTGATGCTCATTGCACCGAATGTGTCGGATCCGGAGGACAACCGCATCCATTTCCGGAAAATGAAACAATTATCTGTTGACATTGCAAATAAAAACATAGATAATGTATCTATGAAAATATTGTCTATGGGCATGACAGGAGATTACACTGTCGCAATCGAAGAAGGAGCCACAATGGTG
>CANDFU010000201.1 GCA_947384095.1 uncultured Roseburia sp.
GGCGTCTTTTCCAGTACGGAGTGAACGGCTTCTACAATCTGCAATGTCGGCTCGCGCAGCGCCTCCTCCGTCTCTTCGGAGGAAACCGTCACTGTTTTCGGAAGTCCGGTGACAAGATTACGCCCCCTTACATCCATAGTCTCGTTCTGCGCAAGCGGAAAACAGCTTCCGATTTTGATTTTGATATCCTCCGCCGTCCGCTCACCGATGAGCAGATTATGCTTTTTGCGCATATAGCGCACAATCGCCTCGTCAAAGTCATCGCCCGCAATCTTTATGGACGTGCTGACTACGGAGCCCCCCAGGGAAATGACCGCGATATCCGCCGTACCGCCGCCGATATCCACAATCATATTTCCGCACGGCTTTGCTATATCAATGCCCGCACCGATCGCAGCCGCGATCGGCTCTTCGATGATCTTTACTTCCCTTGCCCCCGCCTGATATGTCGCGTCCTCCACCGCCTTTTTTTCTACTTCCGTGACGCCGCTGGGCACGCACACGCTGATTCGTGGTTTCCGAAACGTCTTCTTTCCGATCGCTTTCTGAATAAAATATTTGATCATCTTCTCGGTAACTGTATAATCCGAAATCACGCCCTGTCTTAGAGGACGGACTGCTACGATATTTCCCGGCGTCCTTCCAAGCATCAGCCGGGCTTCTTCTCCGATTGCCTTTATCTTATTTGTGTCACGGTCAAACGCCACCACGGACGGCTCCTTTAACACAACTCCTTTGCCTTTGATATAAACTAATATACTTGCAGTACCAAGGTCAATACCGATATCCGTACCCATCATCTTCTCATCTGCCCCTTTCATTCTCTATGCAAATCACCAATCTGCAAATCACCAATCTATATGGAATTTATTTCCATGCCAAAATGGACATAAAACCGCATTTAATCATATTTTTACATATACAGTCCCATTATATACAAAAACTGGGATTTTTCAAAGGATTTTTTTTCCCGAGGGGGCATTTTTCAAAAAAATAAGAATTTCTTCATTCTTTTTATTTTATATCAGATATTTTTCATTCTTTCATCACACATCCATCACATAACGACGTTATAGTAAAAGCGTACCAACAAACCGGGGCAGACATTGCAGGGCTGCAATTACTCTGACCGGCAGTACAATTTTTCATAACTCATGCTTTCCGGAATCCAGCACATTCCGGAAAGCACTCCCCAAAAATCATTTCACGGCGAATTTTACATCGCCGCTTTTTGTTTTTCCAGATACTTTCTGATATATTGCCCGGTATAAGATTCCGGTATTTCAGCCACCTGTTCGGGCGTCCCCGAAGCGATCACCGTACCGCCGCCGTCCCCGCCTTCGGGCCCCATATCGATAATATAATCTGCCGTTTTTATAACGTCAAGGTTATGCTCGATCACGACTACCGTATTTCCTCCTTCCGACAGTCTGCGCAGAATCTCGATCAGCTTGTGGACATCCGCAAAGTGAAGCCCCGTCGTCGGTTCGTCAAGAATATAAATCGTCTTGCCGGTGCTCCGCCTGGACAGCTCCGTGGCCAGTTTAATCCGCTGTGCCTCACCGCCGGAAAGCTCCGTGGAGGGCTGTCCCAGCTTCACGTAAGACAAACCGACATCGTAGAGCGTCTGTATCTTCCGGTGTATGGTCGGAACATTTTTAAAAAACTCCAGCGCTTCCTCTACCGTCATGTCCAGCACGTCATAAATGTTTTTGCCCTTGTATTTCACCTCAAGCGTCTCTCTGTTATACCGCTTTCCCTCGCAGACCTCACAGGGCACATAGACATCCGGCAGAAAATGCATCTCGATTTTCAGGATTCCGTCCCCCGAACATGCCTCGCACCGTCCTCCTTTTACATTAAAGCTGAACCTGCCCTTTTTATATCCCTTTGCTTTTGCGTCCGGCGTCGATGCAAACAGATCACGGATCATATCAAATACTCCGGTATACGTAGCCGGATTGGAGCGCGGAGTCCTTCCAATCGGCGACTGGTCAATATCAATAACCTTATCCAGCTGTTCAAGACCAAGTACTTCACTGTGCAGACCGGGAATACAGCGCGCCCGGTTGAGATCACGCGCAAGCCGCTTGTAGAGAATCTCATTGGTGAGCGAACTTTTTCCCGACCCGGAGACGCCTGTGACGCATGTCATAATACCAAGCGGTATCTTTACATTGATGTTTTTGAGGTTATTTTCTCTTGCCCCCTTGATTGTCAGATAACCGGCCGGCTTCCTGCGCTCTGCCGGAACCGGGATCTGTATCCTTCCACTTAAGTATGCGCCTGTGACGGAATTCTCATTCCTCATGATATCCTCCGCCGTACCGCAGGCGACAACCGTACCGCCGTGGGAGCCGGCCCCCGGCCCGATATCCACGATATAATCTGCGGCAAACATCGTATCCTCGTCATGTTCCACCACGATCAGCGTGTTCCCGAGATCTTTCAGATTTTTGAGAGCGCCGAGCAGCTTATCATTGTCACGCTGATGCAGCCCGATGGAAGGCTCGTCCAGAATATAAGCAACACCCACAAGGCCGGAACCGATCTGCGTCGCCAGACGGATGCGCTGCGCCTCACCGCCGGAGAGCGTTCCTGTTGCCCTTGACAGCGACAGATAATCCAGCCCGACTTCATTCAGAAATCCCACGCGCGCTTTGATCTCTTTTACAATCTGGTCTCCGATCAGATGCTGCTGGCGCGTCAGCTGCATACCGTCTATAAATATTTTCAGGTTTTTCACCGACATGGACGTCATATCATAAATATTTTTATCACAGACCGTCACCGCCAGAGACTCCTTCTTGAGACGCTGTCCCTTACATGACTCGCAGGGCGTGATTCGCATAAACTGCTCATATTCCTGCTTCATATAATCGGAAGAGGTTTCACGGTATCTCCGCTGCACGTTCCGCAGCAGCCCTTCAAAAGCCACATCGTAGACGCCCTCCCCGCGCATTCCTTTATAATGCACCTTCAGCTCTTTTCCATCCGTTCCGTAGATGATCACATGCTTTATCTCTTCCGGGTAGTCCTGGTACGGCGTCTCCAGCGAAAAATGATATTCCTCCGTCAGCGCGCTTAAAATGGCATAAGTGAAACTGGATTTATCGGTACAGGACTGCCAGCCCGTCACCTGGATGGCGCCCTCAGCGATCGAAAGACGCTTGTCCGGTATCATCAGTTCTTCATCAAACTCCATTTTGTACCCCAGCCCGAAACAGGTCGGACAGGCTCCGAAGGGATTGTTGAAAGAGAAACTTCTCGGCTCGATCTCATCCACGCTGATCCCACAGTCCGGGCAGGAAAAGCTTTCGGAAAACTCGATCGGTTCCCCGTCCGCCACATCCACCGTCATAATACCGCCCGCAAGCTCCAGCACATTTTCAATGGAATCCGTCAGCCGTTTCTCAATCCCCTCTTTTACTACCAGACGATCCACAACAATCTGAATGTTGTGCTTTTTATTTTTTTCCAGCTTAATGTCCTCGGTCAGCTCATACATGCTTCCGTCGACAATCACTCTGACGTAACCGCTCCGCTTCGCATGCTCAAACAGCTTCTGGTGCTCGCCCTTTCTTCCTCTGACCACCGGGGCCAGGAGCTGGATTCTGGTGCGCTCCGGCAGCTCCATAATCTGATCCACCATCTGGTCCACCGACTGCTTTTTAATCTCCTTGCCGCATTTCGGGCAATGCGGAACGCCGATTCTCGCATACAGCAGACGAAAGTAATCATAAATCTCCGTGACGGTTCCGACGGTTGAACGCGGATTGCGGTTTGTCGATTTCTGATCGATGGAAATCGCCGGAGAAAGCCCCTCGATCTTTTCTACATTCGGCTTCTCCATCTGCCCTAAAAACTGTCTGGCATAAGAAGACAAAGACTCCATATACCGCCGCTGCCCTTCCGCATAAATCGTGTCAAATGCAAGCGAAGACTTTCCCGATCCGGAAAGCCCTGTCAGAACCACAAATTCATCTCTCGGAATATCCACGTCAATATTTTTTAGATTATGCTCGCTTGCCCCTCTGATTTTAATATATTTTCTCTCGTTTGATTTATTCATGATCTCTCCTGCCGCCTGTCCCTTCCCAGGTTCCTGAATGCTTCTTAATGCCGGCCGAAAACCTACGCGCCCAGATCCCGCAGCATGTTTTTCAGCTCCACCATCCTGTCTCTGTATTCCGCAGCCGCCTCAAAATTCAGGTCTGCCGCCGCCTTCTGCATTTTCTTCTGGATATCTGCAATCAGCTTTGTCAGTTCCTCTCTGTTCATTGATTCCGGATCTTTGCGGAAATTCATCTGCTCTTTTGCAACTTTCTTTGACACGCTGATCAGTTCCCGCACTGACTTCTGAATCGTCTTCGGGGTGATGCCGTGCGCCCGGTTATACTCCTGCTGTATCCTGCGGCGCCGTTCC
>CANDFU010000202.1 GCA_947384095.1 uncultured Roseburia sp.
TCAGTTTTTTGCTCATAAAAAGGGAGTTGGTTCTACCAAGAACGGCCGTGATTCCGAGTCCAAGAGACTGGGAGCCAAGAGAGCAGACGGACAGTTCGTGAAAGCTGGAAATATTTTATACAGACAGCGAGGAACGAAGATTCATCCGGGTGTAAATGTAGGGATCGGCGGCGATGACACCTTATTTGCATTGAAAGACGGTATCTTAAGATTCGAGAGAAAGGGAAGAGACAAGAAACAGGCTTCCGTTTATCCGGCAGCTGAATAAGATGCACTGTAGGCCCGACTATGACAATAGCCGGGTCTTATTGTACACAGGGGATGAATGGCAGATGCCAGTGTGTCATGGCCCGTTTCCGTTACGTGAGCCTCTGGGATATCCGGATGTGGGACAGGGTGCAAAAAGAGCGATATGAGGTAAAAATATGTTTGCGGACAGAGCGACAATTATTATAAAGTCAGGAAAAGGCGGCGACGGCCATGTCAGTTTCCGGCGGGAAAAGTATGTGCCGGACGGCGGTCCGGACGGCGGTGACGGCGGAAAGGGCGGCGATGTTATATTTGAGGTAGACGAAGGGATGAATACCCTCGTGAATTACCGCCATAAAAGAAAATTTGCCGCCCGCCCCGGAGAGGACGGGGGAAAGAAAAACTGTCACGGGAAGAACGGCGCGGATCTGGTTCTGAAGGTGCCTGCGGGCACCGTGATTAAGGATGCGGCTTCAGAAAAAGTGATTGCGGATATGTCGGGAGAAAATCGCAGACAGTTGATTCTTCCCGGAGGAAGGGGCGGTCTGGGGAACCAGCATTTTGCCACGCCGACGATGCAGGCGCCAAAGTATGCACAGCCGGGGGTGGAGGCAATCGAACTGGAGGTAAAGCTGGAATTGAAAGTGATCGCGGACGTTGGCCTTGTAGGCTTTCCAAACGTCGGGAAATCGACGCTTTTATCACGTGTCACGAATGCACGCCCGAAGATTGCGAATTATCATTTTACAACATTGCAGCCGAATCTGGGAGTAGTCGACCTGGATGGCGCGAATGGATTTGTGATCGCGGATATTCCCGGGCTGATAGAGGGCGCCTCGGAGGGTGTCGGTCTGGGGCTTGAGTTTCTGCGTCATATAGAGCGCACCAAGGTTATGATTCACGTGGTAGACGCCGCCGGGACGGAGGGAAGGGATCCGATTGCCGATATCCATGCCATCAACAGGGAGCTTGAAGCGTATGATCCGTCTCTTCTGCAGAAACCGCAGGTTATCGCAGCGAATAAGATCGATGCCGTATACGGAGACGAGAATGAGATGATCCGGTCGCTTGTGGATGAATTTGAAAAAGATGATATTCGTGTATTTCCGATTTCTGCAGTCAGCGGAAAGGGACTGAAAGAATTGTTGTATTATGTCAGCCGGCTTCTGGAAAACTGCAGCCGTGAGCCGATGGTTTATGAGCCGGAGTATGATATTTCAATGCTTACCCTCAGAGATGAACCCTATACGATTTCCAGGGCTGACGATGCTGCATTTATCATAGAGGGGCCGAAAATCGAAAAAATGCTTGGTTATACCAATCTGGATTCTGAGAAAGGATTTCTTTTTTTTCAGAAGTTTTTAAAAGAGCAGGGTATTTTAGCCGAGCTTGAGAAAAAGGGAATACAGGACGGCGATACAGTCCGTATGTACGGGCATGAATTTGACTATTATAAATAGAGATAAAAAAGATTGAAATTGAATTATTCAATCGCGGGATCTGTGTCTGCGCGCTGCAGCCGTACTGAGGCCTGACACAATCTCGTCAATGTGCAGAAAGCAGCGCGGAATATGGAGAAAATTATGGAATTAACCAGTAAACAGCGTGCATATCTGGGCGGCCGGGCAAATACGCTGGAGCCCATTTTTCAGATTGGAAAAGCCAGTCTCACACCGGAAATGATCAATGCGCTTGATGAAGCATTGGTAAAGAGAGAACTGATAAAAGTATCCGTATTAAAGAACTGTGCGGATGATCCGGGAGAGCTTGCGGATGTCATTGCAGAGCGCACACATGCAGGTGTCGTCAAGGTGATCGGGAAAAAAGTGATTTTATTCCGACAGGCAAAAAAGAATTCACGGTTTGTGCTCCCGAAGTAAGGAGGAATGCCAGTGCAAAGTGATAATTCCGTAAAATGCGAGAGGATCGGGATATTAGGTGGAAGTTTTGACCCGATTCATATGGGGCATATAAATATTGCTTTAAATGCCCTTGCGGAATATGGTCTGAATGAGGTCTGGTTTATTCCGGCAGGGCATTCGCCGAATAAGACGGAAGCGGGTATGACACCGGCGGAGGACCGGGCCAGAATGGTGGAGCTTGCTATCGGGGATTACAGTTCGTTCCGGTTATCCCGTATGGAAATCGAATGTCCGACGGTCAGTTACACGTATCTGACGCTGACCAGACTTACGGAGCAGTATCCCGGGAAGCGGTTTTATTTTATTATGGGGGCAGACTCGCTTGATTATTTTGAACAGTGGCGTCATCCGGAGATCATCGCACGGAAGGCAGTGATACTTGTGGCGGTCCGTGACCGTATGGATCTGATGCAGATCCGGAAGAAAACCGAGGAAATTGAGATGCTCTTTCAGGCAGATATCCGTCCACTTACAGGCGGGAAGACAGATATTTCTTCTACGATCATAAGAGATGCGGTGGCCGGGGGCAGGCGGACATCTGATCATCTTCCCCCGAAGGTAGCGGAATATATCAGAAGTCATGAGTTGTATCGGAAATCGTAGCAGACTGTCTTATGGAGGGAAAGATGGAACAGAATGAAATACGCAAACGACTGAAAAAAAAGCTGGACAAAGGGCGTTACGAACATACCAGAGGCGTTATGTATACGGCCGGATGCCTTGCCATGGCGTATGGTTTTCCGGTAGAACGGGCGATGCTGGCGGGGCTGCTTCATGACTGTGCCAAGTGTATTCCCAATCATGAAAAGATCAGAATGTGTGAAAAGAATGAGATACCGATTACCGGTATCGAGATGGAAAGTCCCTATCTGCTTCATGCCAAACTGGGAGCCTTTCTGGCTGAGACGGAATACGGGGTCGGCGATCCGGATATCCTGCATGCAATCAAAGTTCACACGACCGGGGAACCGGATATGAGCATTCTTGACAAAATAATATATATTGCGGACTATATAGAGCCGCTGCGTGACAAGGCGCCCAATCTGGATGAGGTGCGCAGACTTGCGTTTGCAGACTTAAATGCCTGCATGGCCCAGATCCTGTCTGATACGCTTCGTCATCTGTCGGGAAGGGGCGGTTCCGTCGATCCGGTCACAAAAATGACATATGAATTTTACAGACAGTATCAGAAAGAGAGGAATGAATTATGACATCGGAAGAATACTGCAAAATTGCTTCTGCCGCGCTGAGTGACCGCAAGGCGGAAGATATAAAAATAATCGATATCCGTGATCTGTCGCCGATTGCCGATTTTTTTGTGATTGCAAGCGGTACGAATCTCAATCAGATTCAGGCGATGCGGGATGCGGCGGACGAGGCGCTCTTTAAAGCCGGGCTTAATGTAAAACAGGTGGAAGGAAATTCAAAATCGACCTGGATTCTTATGGATTACGGTGATATCATCATTCATATTTTTTCCAGGGAAGACCGTGCGTTCTATGATCTGGAACGGATCTGGGGAGACGGAAAAGTTGTCGATATTAAAGAGGACTGAGAGGGAAACAGTGTATGCACAGTCAGAGGGCTGTATTGCGGCGGAAGATGTTGTAAAGCGCCCGGAAGGAGACAGCGTCATGAAAAGTGCGGATGTGGCCCAGGTCATGCGCGTATATTTAAGCTTCAGAGACTTCGGGAAGGACTGTGCGCTTGTCAGGGGCCCGTGTACGCGCCTGCGGTGCGGATGCATGGGTGCATGGGTGCATGACTTCACAGGAACCCCCATGCCGGCGCCGCCATGTATGAAATAGGGTTTCCTGTGAGCCTCCGGCGGATGCACCCCAGCCTGCCATGCCGGCTGGCGCGGCATGGAGTCCGCAGCAGGAGTGCGGACTCCTGATGGTACACGTCTGGGAACTATCACAGGAACCCCCATGCCGGCATGGGGGCCTGTGAGCATCGGCGGGAGGGGAGTAAGAGCCCGTCTTTTATTTCATAGGAAAAACTTTACTGCTGTGAAGCATAAAAGCATCTGGCTTTCCTGTGAAATAAAAGCCCTCCGGGGAGGATCGCACGGCGTCGGAGAAGAGGTATGTCGCAAAAACGACCCGTTGCAGACGGGGAATCCGGCAAAGCCAGATTCCCTGTTGTCGATTTTGATATCGGAAAACGGGTCCGGGAGTTCTTAGGAAAAGAGACGGAACACGCCGAATACTTTTCCGAGAATGGTACAAT
>CANDFU010000203.1 GCA_947384095.1 uncultured Roseburia sp.
TAGGAAATCCAGATACTTTCGCGCTTCACAGCAACAAGGTCTTTCCTATGAAACAAAAAAGCAGCACCCGGAAAAAGAGGGGTGCTGCCAGCAAAGGTTTTAAGATAATAATTGCAGATTTATTTCACGGCAGTGCCGGAAAACCGGCCTGGAAGGCATGGCACAAACCTTCCGGAAACAGCCGGTCTACCTGTTTTTTACTTTCGCGATATCTACGGGTGTGAGCGTCTCCATCGCCGTCTCAAGGCTGAGCGCCAGCGCGTTCGCCGTGTCCATCGCCGTGATACAATAGACACCTGTTTCGATTGCGTTGCGTCGGATCAGAAATCCGTCCCTGCTCTTATCGCCATTTCCCTGTGTCGGCGTGTCAATCACAAGATCAATCCGATGTCCGAGGATCAGATCCATCACATTGGGAGACTCCTGTGTGATCTTATTGATTTTGCGCACATCCACACCGTGCGACTTTAAATATTTTGCCGTACTTCTCGTCGCATAAATCGTATACCCCAGGGCCTCAAAACGCTTCGCGACTCCGACTGCTTCCGGTTTATCGGCATCCTTTACCGTAATGATCATCTGTCTGTACCGGGGCAGTGTTATGCCTGCCCCCAGAAAGGCTTTGTACAAAGCCTCATTGAAAGTCTTTGCGATTCCAAGGCACTCCCCCGTCGACTTCATCTCGGGCCCCAGTGAAATCTCTGCCCCGCGGAGTTTTTCAAATGAAAACACCGGCATTTTTATGGCGATATAGTCTCCAGCCGGCGCCAGTCCCGGCTCGTATCCGAGTCCCCGTATCGTGTTTCCGATAATTACTCTGGCTGCCAGGTCTACAATCGGAATACCAGTTACTTTGCTGATATACGGTACGGTTCTTGAAGAACGGGGATTTACCTCAATCACATACACTTCCTCATCCATGGCAATAAACTGGATGTTAATCAGTCCGACGACATGAAGCGCTTTTGCCAGCCGCCTCGTATATTCGACAAGCTTTTCTTTTACATGGTCGCTGATCGTCGGGGCGGGGTATACGGAAATACTGTCTCCGGAATGAACTCCGGTGCGCTCAATGTGTTCCATGATACCGGGAATCAGAATATCTGTCCCGTCACAGACTGCGTCCACCTCTATTTCCTTCCCCTGCAGATATTTATCGACCAGAATCGGGTGATCCTGGGCAATCCGGTTGATAATACCGATAAATTCTTCGATCTCCTCATCGTTGAAAGCGATCTTCATCCCCTGTCCGCCGAGCACATAGGACGGCCTGACAAGAACCGGGTATCCCAGCCGCGCCGCCACTTCTTTCGCCTCTTCGGCGGTAAACACCGTGTCTCCTGCTGCCCTCGGGATTCCCGTCTGTTCCAGGATTTTGTCAAACAGTTCGCGATCTTCGGCGGCGTCTACGTCTTCCGCCTTCGTACCCAGTATCGGAACACCCATTTTCATCAGGCTTTCAGTCAGTTTAATGGCCGTCTGCCCGCCAAACTGGACAACGGCTCCGTCCGGCTTTTCAAGCCTCACAATCGCTTCCACATCCTCTGTAGTCAACGGTTCAAAATACAGCTTATCCGCAATGTCAAAGTCTGTCGAAACGGTTTCCGGATTGTTATTGATAATAATGGTTTCCCACCCCTCGCGCGCAAACGCCCATGTACAGTGGACAGAACAATAGTCAAACTCAATCCCCTGACCGATGCGGATAGGGCCGGAACCTAAAACCAGTACTTTTTTCTTTGGTTTTGTCTCCACCGCTTCGTTCTCACTGCCAAAAACGGAATAGTAATAAGGAGTCGCCGCCTCAAATTCCGCCGCGCAGGTATCTACCATTTTATATGCCGCCACAATACCGTTCTCATACCGCAGATCATGAATCTCTTTTTCAGTTTTTCCCGATAACATGGCAATCACACTGTCGGGAAACTCAATGCGCTTCGCCTCTTTTAATAATTCCGTTGTAAGCGGTTCCTTCTTTAACCGCGCTTCCATCTCCACAAGAATGGCAAGCTTATCGATAAACCAGCAGTCAATCTGAGTGGCCTTGTGGATGCGGTCATAATCAATGCCGCGGCGCAGGTAATTCTTCTTCTGACAGCCCGGTAAAATCATAGGACATCAGGCTGTCCACGTGCTGCTCTAAAGAGCGGATCGCCTTCATCAGCGCCCCTTCGAAGTTGTCACAGATACTCATGACTTCCCCGGTCGCTTTCATCTGTGTCGTCAGGGTACGCTTCGCCGTGATAAATTTATCAAAAGGCAGCCGGGGGATTTTCACGACACAATAGTCCAGCATCGGTTCAAAGCTCGCATACGTCTTTCCGGTAATCGCATTTTTAATCTCGTCCAGCGTATAGCCCAGGGCAATTTTAGCCGCCACTTTCGCAATCGGATAGCCGGTTGCCTTGGAGGCAAGCGCCGACGAACGGGATACCCTTGGGTTTACCTCGATCACACAGTATTCAAACGTATCCGGATGTAACGCATACTGCACGTTACACCCGCCCGTGATATTCAGCTCTGATATAATATTGAGGGCGGAGGTGCGCAGCATCTGGTATTCCTTGTCCCCCAGCGTCTGCGACGGCGCCACGACAATGGAGTCTCCTGTGTGGACGCCGACCGGATCAATATTTTCCATATTGCAGACCGTAATGCAATTGCCCGCCGCATCCCGCATCACCTCATATTCGATTTCCTTCCATCCCGCAATACAGCGCTCGACAAGTACCTCTCCGACACGGCTGAGTCTGAGCCCGTTCGTCAGAATCTCCACCAGTTCATTCTCATTGTGCGCAATCCCGCCGCCGCTTCCTCCCAGCGTGTATGCAGGGCGAAGCACAACCGGATAGCCTATGGTATTTGTAAATCTGATTCCGTCCTCTACGTTGTGGACCACCTGGGAAGCCGCACACGGTTCTCCGATCTTTTCCATGGTATCTTTAAATGCCTGGCGATCCTCTGCCCTAAAAATCGTTTCCGCTGTCGTGCCAATCAGGCGCACACCATATTTTCCCAGTATTCCCTTCTCGGAAAGCTCCATTCCAAGATTTAATCCCGCCTGGCCTCCCAGCGTGGGAAGCACGCTGTCGGGCCTTTCCTTTGCAATGATCTGTTCCAGCATCGGAACCGTAAGCGGCTCGATATATACCTGATCCGCAATATCCTTATCTGTCATGATCGTCGCCGGATTAGAATTTACCAGTACAACCTCTATTCCCTCTTCCTTCAGTGAACGGCACGCCTGTGTGCCCGCATAATCAAACTCTGCCGCCTGGCCGATCACAATGGGACCGGAACCGATCACAAGTACTTTTCTGATCTCTTTGTTTCTAGGCATCTCATTCCTCCATTTATTATGATTACATCATGGACACAAAACGGTCAAACAGATAAGCAGAATCCTGCGGCCCCGGACAGGCCTCCGGATGAAACTGAACCGTAAAAATATTTTTCCCGACATAGGAAAGCCCTTCGTTCGTCCCGTCGTTTACATTTACAAAAGCCGGCCTCGCAATCTCCGGGTCAAGGCGGTCCGCATCCACAACATATCCATGATTCTGGGAAGAAATATACACACGCCCCGTCTCCAGATCTTTCACCGGATGATTTCCGCCCCGATGGCCGTATTTCATCTTATGCGTATCCGCCCCCATGGCAAGCGCCATCAGCTGATGTCCCAGACAGATTGCAAAAATCGGCACATCCGAATCGTAGAGTTTCCTTATCTCCGCGATCACATCCCTGCACTCCTTCGGATCCCCCGGGCCGTTGCTCAGCATAATGCCGTCCGGACGATCGCTTAAAATCTCCTCCGCCGTCGTATGCGCCGGATAAATCGTCACTTCACATCCACGCCTGTTTAAAGACTGCGCAATATTATTTTTTGCTCCCAGATCGAGCAGCGCCACCCTTTTTCCCGCAGAAAACCCACGTGGCCTTTTTCGTATCCGCGTATTCTTACAGGTTACCTTGTCCACCACATTTCCGGTTTTATAGGCTTTTAATCCGGGAATCACTGCAGCAGGATCAAAGTCCTCTCTTGTCGTAATCATTCCGTTCATCGTTCCCTTCTCGCGGAGGATCTTCGTGAGGGCACGGGTATCGATCCCGGCGATTCCCGGTATGTCATACCGCACGAGAAAATCCTGAATTGTCCCTTCACAGCGAAAATTACTCGGCATTCTCGACAGCTCTCTGACGATATAGCCGTCCGGCCACGGGCGCTGCGACTCCATGTCCGGCGTAATACCATAATTCCCGATCAACGGATACGTCATGACAACCGCCTGGCCTGCATACGACGGATCCGTCAGGACCTCCAGATAGATCGGAAGAGCACACGTCTGAACTCCAGTCACCTCTCGTCATCT
>CANDFU010000204.1 GCA_947384095.1 uncultured Roseburia sp.
AAGACCGTTCCGGTCGTTTACCTGTGAGGAATCAAGCCAGGTCAGTTCAAACTGTTCGTCATACGCCGCTTTTACCGTCTCATATACGACGTCCGGGTCGCTGTTCATATCCATCTGAAGGATCGAAAGCAGGGCCGTCCCCGTATACTCGGGATATAAATCAAACTCATCCCCGATGATGGCGGTGTGCACGACAGAACCCGCGACATTCATATTCCGCTCGACCTTATATCCCGCGTCCTCCAGCGCCAGAGCATAAATTTCCGCCACAATCAGGCTTTCCGTAAAATCTTTCGACCCGACGCGGATGACTTCTTTTCCCCCGTCTCCACAGCCGGAAAGAACCGCCAATGCCCCGGCCGCCAGGACGGCAGCCGCCATTCTTATCCCGTTTGCTTTTCTCATCCTGTAAATCTCCTTTATCTCTTTTTGTATTTCACCATTATTTTCTCCAGAATGCCAAAGAAAAAACCGGTCGAAAGCGACAGGACGGCGACCGAAACGCCGCCGATCACAAGCAGGTCCGTCCTCAGCAGGCCGATTCCCGCAAAAATCAGGTCGCCAAGCCCGCCGGCCCCGATCCGCGCCGCCAGCGTCGCACTCGCAATAATTTCCACGGCAGCCGTCTTTATCCCGGTAAAAATAAGCGGAAGCGCAAGCGGAAAGCGCACCTTTGTCCAGATCTGGGCCGGTTTCATCCCAAGCCCTTCCGCCGTCTCCAGCAAAAAAGGCCCGGTCCCAGAAAGTCCCGCCGCCGTGTTTGTCAGGATAGGCGGAACCGCCAGAAGTACCAGCGCCACAGTGGCCGGCACTACGCCCGTCCCCATCACCGGCAGCATGAAAAGCAGAACCGCCAGGCTCGGAATAATCCGCAGCACCCCGAAAACCAGCGTTACCGGTTTTTGCATGCGCTGAAAGCGGACGCACAGAAAACCGGCGGGCACAGCGATAACAACCGCAATCAGCAGCGCGCCTGCACTGATCTGGATGTGCTCCGTCAGCATGTCCCAGAAACGATCCCCGCTGGTCTTAAAATATTCTGCAATCTGCTCATACACAATCCCGTTCTCCCCCTTCCGCGCCGCATACACAGTTTTACATCAAAGGCGCCACGACCTTCATCAGAAAACCGGTCAGCTTTACCCGCAGTCTTTCCCCACGGACGGTTTCTTCCGAAACCTGCCTGCATTTTGACAAGGTATCTTTAAAATCTGCTTCTATTTCCGGAATACAGTCCGTATCATACAGATAGACGGCACACTCAAAATGATGGTAGAGACTGCGGTAATCCAGATTGATCGTCCCGACAACCGCCTCCCTGTCGTCACAGACAAATACCTTTGCATGGACAAATCCCGGCGTATATTCATAGATTTTCACACCGGATTCCAGCAGCGACATATAATGTGTCTTTGCCAGCGCATAGGGAACGGCCTTGTCCGGAATGCCCGGCAGGATCAGCGACACTTCGACGCCTCTCTCCGCGGCGAATTTCAGCGCCGTCTCCATCTCCCCGTCCAGAATCAGATACGGCGACATGATGTGGACATACCGGACGGCGCGGTTTAAAAGATCCATATATACCCGCTCCCCCACTTTTTCCCCGTCCAGCGGACAGTCGCCATAGGGCAGGCAATACCCGCGCGCCTGTTCCTGCGGGGGAGCCGGATAGGAAAGAAAACGCTCATACGGCGTCTCCCTCTCATCAATGCCCCACATCTGCAGAAACATCAGCGTAAAGTTTTTCACTGCCTCTCCCTTTAACATGACGGCGGTATCTTTCCAGTGTCCGAACCTCACCTTCTGGTTAATGTATTCGTCCGCAAGATTGACTCCGCCGCAAAAAGCCGTGTGTCCGTCGATCACCAGAATTTTTCTGTGATCACGATAATTATAATGCGTGGAGATAAACGGCGTCACAGGGGCGAACACCTTGCACGAAATCCCCAGCTTCTTAAGCCGTTTCGGATAATCGTGCGGCAGCAGGGAAAATTCACAGGTCCCGTCATACATCACTCTCACGTCCACGCCCTGCGCCGCCTTTTCCGCCAGAATCTCCAGTATTCTGCCCCACATCATGCCCTCATCGACGATAAAATATTCCATGAAAATAAAATGTTCCGCAGCCTCAAGCTGCTTTAGCATATCCGCAAATAGATCCTCGCCCAGCGGATAATAGCGGACCGCCGTCCTGTCGGCCACCGGATGGCAGCCGCTCCTCTGCACATAGTGGGCCAGCGCCGCCGCCCCCGCATTCTCTTTTAAAAACCGCTCCGCCACCTCTTTCTCCTGCAAAACCAGTCCTTTCGTACTACGTATAATATAGTCCATACGGTCCCGAAGCGCCCGGTGGCCGATGTCGCTCTGCGTGTACGCAAACAGCAGTACGCCGAACACCGGCACCAGCATAATCACAAACAGCCATGTGATTTTTGCCGTCGGATTGATTCTGCTGTTTAAGAGATAAACAACCATGACAAACGTAAATAATACGGTCCCGCCCAGAACATGCGGCAGAAACTCTTCAAACCACTGGAAAATGCTAAAAAGAATCGACGCCTGCAGCAATAGCAGAAGCAGAAATAGGCCGAAACGGCTGAATATGGCATGGACAGCGCCTCTCTGTCCTTTTTTCAACAGCCTGATTCCCTTGTCTTTATAATTTTTTCGCATGCCATACTCTCCTTTGTATCTGTCCGCTCCCCCGGGTCGTGAGCCTTATTATAGCAGAACACCCATTTTTTTACAACAAAGAATCCGGCAGGGCCCGATTCTCCGCAGATTCCGATATCTTGTCGTGCGCTTTCCAGATAAACCCTCATTGCGGCGCCGCCAGGAATGAGATAGCGGAGCGGACGGTGGGAGCCGTCAGCCCCGGGCAGGCGAAAGCCGGGCAACAGGAAAAACACCTGCCATAAAATGCGCAGATGTTTTTCAGCAGTTGCCGTGAACAATTCTTCACAGACCCCGGGACTATTTTTTCATATAAGGAAGCGATCCCTCATAGGCAGAGCTTGCGAGAATGATTTTCAGCATTCGCTTTGCGCAGGCCTTCAGATCCCCTATGGTAATGGAACACCGCACGTCCTTCTCCGCCGCGCCCACGGAACGGACAATCTCGTCCACATCCTTCTGACTGCCCGGCATGATCAGGTCATTGCCTGCCTTTATACAGCCCGCGGCGCTGGAGCAATCGTATTTAAACTTCTGTTCCGGATTCATCTCTATACTTCCGGTTGTGCCCCAGTCGGTCATGACAATTCCCTCAAATCCCCATTCATCCCTGGCGATCGCCGTCAGCAGATCATAGCTGTTTGCGGTGTGCTCGCCATTGATCAGATTGTAGGAGGTCATAATGGACATGGGCTGGGACGCTTTCACGGCAATCTCAAAACATTTCAGATAAATCTCCCGGATCGCGCGTTCTCCCACATGGGAATTGACATGCATCCGGTTGTCCTCCTGATTGTTAAACGCATAGTGCTTGATGGTCGTCCCGACGCCGGGGTGCTTCTGCACGCCCATGGTATCCGCAGCCGCACTAAGCCCCGCCACAAGCGGATCTTCCGAATAATATTCAAAATTCCTGCCGCAGAGCGGATTTCTGTGGATGTTCATGCCGGGCGCCAGCCAGAGCGTCACGCCGAGCTCCTCCATCTCACCGCCGACAATGTCGCCCGCTTCCTCAATCGCCGCCACGTCCCAGGTCTGCGCGAGCAGCGTTGCGATCGGAATCGCCGTGCAGTACTGATAATAAGTAACCGCGTCCGGGGGAATCTCTGCCTTTGGCGCGCCGCCGGTGAGAAGCTCCATGCCGGGCAGCGCCGCCGCCCCCGTGCCAGGAACCTGATCTCCGTTTTTATCCACCATAAATTCCGTGGAGAGACGCAGGCCGGCAGGCCCGTCCGCCAGGACCATATTCCGCACATTCCGCTCTTCCATCAGAACCGGCGTCGTATCTCCCGCCGCCCCCGGACAGACCGCTGACGCCGCCCCGATAACCGAGGTGCCGCCCATGCCGCCTCTCGCGGTCCCGACACAGAGCTCTGCCATCTCCTCCACGGTGAGCTGTGCCACAAGGTCGTCCAGAGACGCCCTGCCGGCCCTCACGTCATCCGCCGTGATCTTTGCGTCTCCTGCCGCGCCTGTGATATCGGGATTCTCCCCCCGATAAACCGCTTCGCTACACGGCACGTCACAGGCCGCGATGCAGATCCTGGGCGCGCGCTCTTTCTCCGCGTCCTCCCCCTCATAGCCAAACGGCGCCACGCCCTTCGCAGAGAGCGTTTTCATCTCACAGTCGAGCGGCAGACGGTTCGTCAGCTTTTCCGTCACTGCTTCCGCGTCCAGCACGACTGCGGCGCAGACGT
>CANDFU010000205.1 GCA_947384095.1 uncultured Roseburia sp.
GCCGTTTTCTTGGCCCCAGTACAGCCGCGCCCGGGCGCATTCCTTCCCGGCGCCGGCGCCGCGGAACGCAGGGTAGACACAGTATTCCAGGATAAAGCACTTACCGTCTTCTGTCGTGTAGATTACCGGCATGGCAAAGCCGATGTCGGTGTTGCCGTGGTGGAAGAACAGATAGTGACACCGGTCTTTGGGCCGGTCGTGAAGCTGCTGTATCTGTTCCCGGTAGGCATCGCCCAGGAAGTATCCCTTGTCCTCGTCGCCGGGGTCTGTAAAAATATCCCGGTCAAAATAGATGTGAAGCTGTTCCCAGAAAACTGCCACATCGGTTTCCGTGACTGCCTCACGGATGGTAATTTGTTTTTTCATGTATGTTCCTCCGGAATCTGATTCGAAGGGTTAAGAAACGTGCACCCTCCCTGCACAAATTGTCTTCATAAAAATTCCCCCCTTTCTGTTTTGGATCTGCATTCAGACGCCGCCTGCAGCATTGACAGAGCATGGCCGTCCGTGCCGCAGGGCGCAAAGGATTCCGGGCCTGCGTACCAGAATCCATGACGATTCTATCACGGATGTGTGAGTATTTTCAATACCTGCGGGCGGAATGGCGGCAGATTCTGTCGGGGCAGAAGGTTCCTATGGAAAAGTCAGGTAAAACGTGGTAAAATAACAGACAGAGAAAACAGGCCGGAAGGTCAGAAAAAGCGACGGAGGAGAGATATGGACAATCGGGTAAAGAGAGTAGGGAGAGAACTGATACGCAGAGGGCCGATCCTGGATATCTATGCGGATACGATGGAGCTGCCGGACGGAAAGAGAGAAGAATGGGATTTCGTATCGCACCGTATGGGCGCGGCCGCGGTGGTTCCGGTCAGGGAGGACGGGAAAATACTGATGGTGCGACAGTACCGCAATGCGATCGAACGGATGACGCTGGAAATCCCGGCCGGTTCGAGGGACAGCGTGACGGAGGACACGAAGGTGTGCGCCGCGCGGGAGCTGGAAGAGGAGACGGGATATGTGAGCGAAGACCTGACATTTCTGATCTCGCTGAAGACGACCGTTGCGTTCTGCGATGAATTTATTGATATTTACCTTGCGAAAAACTTAAAACCGGGGAAGCAGCATCTGGACGAGGGGGAATTTATCGATGTGGAGGCGTTTGACATCGATGAACTCTGCGCAATGATTTATGAAGGCAGGATGCAGGATGCCAAGACGGTTTCCGGGCTTCTGGCCTACAAAAATCTGCTCAGCCGGATAGGATAGAACGGAATTTGTTCACAAGCAGGACTCCTTGTTTTCCTGTCGGCCGCCTGTTCCCGACGGCTTACATTGCCATACAACTGTGCGGGATTGAAAATGCACAGTTCCCGATAAGGGAAATAATTTTCTGTGAAATGCATAAGTATGAACAAAGTGGATTTCAGAGGGAAGAGTGAAAAAAAACGGATGGCTGATTGCAGCGGCGTTTCTGGGAGGAATCCTTCTGGCAAATCTGACGGAAAAGGAGCTGCTGACGACCTATGGGATTTTGAATACTTATTTTCTGAACCAGTATGCACGGCAGACGATAAACCTGGACCGTCTGTTCTGTCATGTGTTTCTGGAGCGGATGAAGGCGGCGTTTCTACTGTTTGTCTGCGGCCGGGTGATCGACGGAGGACTGTTTTTTGTTCTCGTCGAGTGTCTGTGCAGTGCGGCGTTCGGTTACCTGATGGTGGTGGCGATCGTCAATCTGGGCGTCCGCGGCATCGCGGTGATTTTGTGCGGGATGTTTCCGCAGTGGCTGTTTTATGCGGGCGCGCTGTATTGCTTTGCCATGTATCGGAAAGAAGAGCGCTATCCGGTGTGGCAGAGCGGAGGCGTTTTCAAAAAATTTACGGTCCGGACCGGCGTGCTGGTGCTTCCGGTGCTTCTCCTTGTGCTTGGGATTGTGGCGGAGGGGTATGTAAATCCGGTTTTTCTGGGAAAAATGCTGAAAATACTTTGAAGTCGGAAACCGGACAGCGGCGCTGCCTGTTTCGCGCGTGTCTGCCACCGCTTTTCTCTGTTTTTCGGGAAAAGCGATGGCAGAAAGCCAGGACGGAAAAGATAAGACTGTGCGCAGGGCAGAGTCAGCACATTTCCGCGATGGTATAGATCAGTTTTCTGGAATCTTCCCAGCCGAGGCAGGGATCTGTGATGGAGCGGCCATAAACGTGCTCACCGATCTTCTGGCAGCCTTCCTCGAGATAGCTCTCGATCATGACGCCTTTTACCATTTTCCGGATATCGGCGCATACCTGGCGGTTGTGAAGGACCTCTTTTACGATGCGGATCTGCTCTTTGAATTTTTTCCCGGAATTGGAGTGATTGACGTCGACGACGGCGGCCGGGTTTTGTAAATCCATCCTGTCATACATCTCGCATAAGCGCATCAGATCTTCATAGTGATAGTTCTGCGTGCTGTTGCCGTGTTTGCTGACGGCGCCTCTTAAGACGACGTGCGTGAGAGGGTTTCCGGTCGTCTCTACTTCGTATCCGCGGTAGACGAAGTGATGCGGGTGCTGTGCGGCGTACACCGAATTGAGCATGACTGCAAAATCGCCGCTCGTGGGATTTTTCATGCCGGAGGCCACGTCGAAGCCGCTGACAGTCAGGCGGTGGTGCTGGTCTTCCACGGAGCGCGCGCCGATTGCAACGTAGGAGAGCAGATCCTCCACGTATCCCCAGTTTTCCGGGTACAGCATCTCATCGGCGCAGGTCAGGCCGCTCTCGGCGATGGCGCGGATATGCATTTTGCGCATGGCGATAAGCCCTTCCACCATATCCGGGGCTTTTTCGGGATCCGGCTGCGAGGCGATGCCTTTGTAGCCCTCCCCCGTGGTGCGCGGCTTGTTGGTGTAGACGCGCGGCACGAGCAGCAGCCGGTCGGCGACGTCTTCCTGTATTTTTGTCAGGCGGCTCACATAATCACAGACGGCGTCCGCGTTGTCCGCGGAACAGGGGCCGATGATGACGAGCAGCCGGTCGCTTTTTCCGGTGATGACGTCGCTGATGGCGGCGTCCCGCTCTTTTTTCAGCTTCTGCAGCTTTGCGGGAAGCGGATAATCCTGTTTGATCTTTGCCGGAGACGGCAGTTCGTTTAAAAATGTAAAACTCATATCTTTTGCTTATCCTCCATAAATGAATCGAAATCTGAACCAGAAATATCTTAATGGATATGCGCGCGGATGTCAAATAGTAAGCGTTTGCATATTTGTACATGATATATTATAATCAGTTATCAGAAAAGGGCAGAAAGGCGGTAAAGATACGGATATGGAAGTAAAGGGTAAAAACATCGGAGCGGGAAGACCTCTGATCTGTGTTCCGGTTATGGAGGGAGATAGCGATTCGGTCATCCGGGAGATCACTTATCTGGCGGAAAGCTGCGCCGATATGATTGAGTGGCGGATTGATAC
Organism: uncultured Roseburia sp.; assembly: GCA_947384095.1. Taxonomy (GTDB): domain Bacteria; phylum Bacillota; class Clostridia; order Lachnospirales; family Lachnospiraceae; genus Roseburia. The sequence continues at coordinate 3,444 of CANDFU010000205.1, forward strand.
ATTTCAAAAGTTCCGTGATTACAACGCGGTGCGCGAGGTTCTGGCGGCAGCGGGCCCGGTACTTGGGAAGAAACTGTTTTTATATACGTTCCGCACCGTACGTCAGGGCGGCGAGGGCGATGTGGACGGCGAAACGCTTCTGGACCTGCATGATCTGGCGGCGGAGTCCGGCTGCGTGGATTTTCTTGACCTTGAGTATTTTGAGGAGGAGCGCCCGCTGCGCAAGATAAAGAAGCTGCATGACGCAGGGATAAAGGTGATCGCCTCCCATCATGATTTCCAGGAAACGCCGCCGCCGGAGGTGATGCGCATGCTTTTGGAGCGGATGCGCGAGGGCGGCGCCGATATCGTAAAGCTGGCGGTAATGCCGCAGAACAGAAGGGATGTCTTAAATCTTCTGGAGGTGACGGGCGATTTTAAGGAGCAGCACAAAGACACGCCCATTGTCACGATGTCCATGGGAAAGCTTGGGAATTTCAGCCGGATCTGTGGAGAGACGTTTGGCTCCTGCATCACGTTCGGCGTACACAAAAAGGCAAGCGCTCCAGGGCAGATAAAGATGAACCATCTGGCGCAGATTCTGGACATGGTCCACGAGATCAGCCGGTAACCTGTCAGTGAAGGAAGGGCGCTTAAGTACCTTAAAAATAAGGAGGTGCGGGAAAAACGTATGGCGGAAAACGATCAGAGACAAAAAAGGGAGGCTGTCCGTTTATATGTGATTATTCCCTGTTACAATGAAGAGAAAGTCCTTCCGGTCAGTTCCGGCCTTTTTCTTGCCGGACTTAAGGAACTGATCCGGAAGCAGAAAATCAGCGGGGAGAGCCGGATTCTTTTTGTCAATGACGGGAGCGGGGACAAAACCTGGGAGATGATCGCAGATCTGGCAAAAGAGGACGCTCATTTTATCGGA
>CANDFU010000206.1 GCA_947384095.1 uncultured Roseburia sp.
CACTCTTTCCCTACACGACGCTCTTCCGATCTCATAGCTTTCTTTAATGGCGTGAACGATTCTTTTCCAGTGGACCGGCTCCATATTCGAACTGTCAAGATTTAAAAGCTCCACCGCCGTGACGTCGCAGACTGCATTCACCTGCGGAATCCGCGCGATCAGCTCCTGCGGCGTAATCTGTGGTTTTAAGCCGCTGTCAGACTTCCGTGACGCAATCGTGCCTCCCGTCGCCAGCAGCAATATCTTTTTTTCATCCTTTCCTCCCGTGCCGTAAACTGCCAGGCTGTTTCTCCGGTTCCTGACACGCTGCTTTCTGCGCCCGCGCTTTCGGCATTTAAGCGTCCTCCTCATCCTTCTGCAGCAGATGGCGGATATCGGCGAGAAGGCGGTCCACGTTTTCCTCTTTCGTCGCCCAGCAGGTACAGAAGCGGACCGCGCTGTGCGATTCGTCCACCCTGCCCTGATCGCTGTAGACATAGCTTTCCCGCAGCTCTTTTAGCAAGGTATCCGGCAGGATGGGAAACTGCTGATTCGAGGGTGAATCCACCAGAAAAGAAATCCCCATTTCCGTCAGCCCGTCTTTCAGCTTTTCAGCCAGACGCGCCGCATGTCCCGCGATCTCAAAATAAAGATTTTTCTCAAACAGCGTCAGAAACTGGATCCCCAGCAGCCGCCCCTTCGCCAGCATGCCGCCCCGCTGCTTGATGTTATACCGGAAATCTTCCCGAATCGCATCATTCGTGATGACGACCGCCTCGCCGAACAGCGCTCCCACTTTTGTTCCGCCGATCGAAAATACATCGGTATTTTCCGCAATATCCGAAAGTGTCAGATCGTTCTCACGGCACATAAGACCATAACCCAGGCGCGCCCCGTCGACAAAAAGATAAAGATGGTACTCCCGGCAGACACGGTATATCGCCTCAAGCTCCGCTTTTTTATAGATGGTTCCCATCTCTGTCGGGTTGGACAGATATACCATCTTCGGCTGCACCATATGTTCAAAACTCTCATCCGCATAATGCGCCTGCACATACGACGCAATCGCTCCCGCCGACAATTTGCCGTCCTCCGTCTCAAGCACAAGACATTTATGTCCGCACGCCTCCAGCGCTCCCGTCTCGTGTACATGGATGTGCCCGGTGGCGGCGGTGATCACACCCTGATAATGCTTTAACGCCGACGCGATCACCGTCACATTGGCCTGCGTGCCGCCCACCAGAAAGTGGACTGCCGCCTCCGGCGCGCCGCACGCCTCCCGTATCCGCTCCGCGGCGCGCAGACAGTATGTGTCCTCCCCGTATCCGGCGGTCTGTTCCATATTCGTCTCGACGAGCCGCCCAAGAATCGCCGGATGTGCTCCCTCTGTATAATCACTGTTAAAATAAATCATTTTTCGTTCTCCCTGTTTTATTTTCCCGGCATACCACCGTATCCCTTCTAAAATCAATCGTCTCTGCCGCTCATTCTACACCATCTCCTATGGAACTTGCAAGCCCCGATCGAAAGAGCCGCTCCAACGCAGATTCTTCATCGTTTTCTTTCCCTTCCTATTATATTTACGTATCCGGCACTCCGCAACAATCCTGTCACGAAATTTCTTTACTTTTCGCATATCCTGTGCTAAAATGCAAGAGTTGTGAATAAAAAGATGGTCCTCTGTTACGAATCGACGTATTAAGAACATCCAAATCATAGGAGGTCACAAAATGAATGCAACAGAAATTATCAAAAGCATCGAGGATACGCAGTTAAAAGCGGAAGTACCGGAGTTCCGTGTCGGCGATACGGTAAAAGTATACGGCAGGATCAAAGAGGGAAACCGTGAAAGAATCCAGGTTTTTGAGGGCATCGTACTCAAAAAACAGGGCGGAAGCAACCGTGCGACCTTTACCGTCAGAAAACTTTCCAACGGTATCGGCGTCGAAAAGACCTGGCCCCTCCACTCCCCGAATGTGGAAAAAGTAGAAGTCGTCCGCCGCGGCAAAGTCCGCAGGGCAAAGCTGTTTTACTTAAGAGGCCGCGTCGGTAAGAGGGCAAAAGTAAAAGAGTTAATCAGATAACCGGAAAAAGAAGGCCGCAGACATTCACCGTGTCTGCGGCATTTTTTCGGGTCAGATCATCTCATCGGACGAAAGCACCCGTTCCATAATGGCGCGGATCTGCATTCTCCTGGCACTGCCAATCCCCTTGATTTTCTCAAATTCACTGTCATCCCACGCTGCAATCTCCTCCAGAAAATATACGCCTTTTTCATAAAACGCTTCCAGCACCCGCTCCGGCAGACAGACATAATCCGCGATCCGGTGATAACAGGCAAAAGGCATGACGGTTTCCCTTCTGACTTTCACCCTGGTCCCATCCTCCAGAATAAGATATGTCTCATCCCCTTCCCTTACCGCATAGCCGTATACCGTCCGCATGGATTCCTCCGCAAGGCCGCTGTGCAGCATGATCATCCTGTTTTCCTCCTTTCCGCAGAAAATCCGATTCTTTTCCGGAACGATTACCTGTATTTTAAGATTTCCGTGCAATTTCAATCTGGTAAATATATATTATCTTTAAATTGCCTTATAGTCAACTATGTTATCATATAATTGTAGAAGAGCCGTATGGATGGTTTCCGTCCGACAGGCTTTTATTAGTATAACGGCATGGAGGCACACGATGTACGATTTTGGTCAACGCATACAGTATCTGCGCAAAGCAAGCGGATACACCCAGGCACAGCTCGCAAAGAAACTGAGAAAGAGCAAATCTGCCATTTGCCGTTATGAAAGCGGTGAAAAACTGCCTTCCCTGGAAACACTGACAGATATTTCCATCCTCTTTAACGTCACCCTGGATTACCTGGCCGGACAGGATAAGAGGCGGGCCATTCCCCTGGACGGTCTGACGCCTTCCCAGGCAAGAATCCTGCGCGCGCTTCTTCTGGAATTTCGCAACAAAAGCAGTTATCACCAGGCAAAACTGACGCAGCGCCAGCTTGACCTCATCAATGAAATTATCTCTGAGTTTCTGAACCCGCCGCGTACCTGACATGGATTTAAATAAAAATTAAATTGTACTTTTTCCGATTTTTCTTTATACTGAAGAGTGAAGTAAAATACAAAGGATGGTATGAAAATGGTAAAATGCAACAATCTGTATGAAAATCAGAACTTAAGGCAGATCGCGGCGGCCGGCAATGTCAAGGTATTCGAATACCAGCGTGACTTAAGCGTCACCCCGCAGACAGCCGTCAACGCCTATTACTCCGCAGAGATGAATCTGCGCCGGCGCCAGGTTCTCATCGAAATGAACGGAACGCCGTGGATCCTTCAGGCAGGCGCCATGCAGTGGATGGCGGGAAATGTAAAGATGAACTCCGGCATCAAGGGCGTCGGCGATTTCCTTGGAAAAGCGCTTTCCGCGAAAGTGACGAAAGAATCCACCGCAAAACCGGAATATACGGGAAATGGTCTTCTGATGCTCGAGCCCACCTACAAGCACATTCTTCTTGTCAATGTGGGCGACTGGGGCAGCATCGTATTGGAGGACGGGCTGTTTCTCGCCTGCGACGGAAACATCAGACAGAAAGTCGTGGCAAGAAGCAACCTCTCCTCCGCAGCATTGGGAGGAGAAGGCCTTTTTAACCTCTCGCTGACCGGAAGCGGAATCGCCGTACTCGAAAGCCCGGTTCCGAAGGAAGAACTGATTGAATTTGAGATCGACAATGACGAAGTCAAGATTGACGGCAATATGGCGATCGCATGGAGCAACTCCCTGCAGTTTACCGTGGAGCGCTCTTCCAAGAGCCTGATCGGCTCTGCCGTATCCGGTGAAGGCTTTGTCAACGTCTTCCGCGGAAGCGGCCGGATCCTGATGTCCCCGCTGTAATCTATTTAAAAACACTTCCCCTCCGGCGCAGCGCAATCCTGCCCGGAGGGTTTTTCATTTCTCTTTTTCCGTCTGATGCGGTGAATCTGCGGCCTTAACATAATCTCCGACACCACCATGCCCTCCCGCTGGCAGAGCGCATATTCTACCGCGCCGGCCACCTCCTCGGGCAGCAGATATGATTCTTCCTCGTCGCCTACGCCAAAATCCGCATTGCGGTACAGATTTGTCTTTGTCATATCCGGCAGAATCGCCGTCACCCTGACACCATATTTGCGCACTTCATCTGACAGGCTGCGCGAAAAACTGGCAAGTCCCGCCTTCGTGGCGCCATAAGCGCATCCGTGTGGATTGGACTGGCCTGCCGTGACGGACGCGATATTGATGACATGCCCCTTATTTTTCTTTAAATGGC
>CANDFU010000207.1 GCA_947384095.1 uncultured Roseburia sp.
CCTCCAAATAAAAATGACCTCGCAGAAAGGATTCCTCCTCCCCACAAGGTCATTGCGGAATCGTTTATTCTCTTTTCCGGGTTACCCCGGACTGTCCCGACAGGACAGCCGGATGTGCCCGGGGATGACCGCTTTCTCTTATCTGAAATACGCTACCCCTGCTTCAAACAGTTTTAAGTCCTGTTCTCCGTATATATTCACCGCAACGCCGTCGCCCCGGCGCTCCGAGTGCGCCATCTTCCCGAGCACGCGTCCATCCGGGCTTGTAACCCCTTCCACAGCGAGGTAAGAACCGTTGACATTCCACGCCTCATCCATCGTTGGCGCCCCCGACTCGTCTACATACTGCGTCGCAATCTGGCCGTTGGCAAAAAGCTCCTTAAGGCATTGCGCCGGGGCCACAAAGCGGCCCTCTCCGTGCGATGCCGGATTACAGTAGACATTCCCGGCTTCCGCCATCTGCAGCCAGGGAGACTTTTTCGACACCACTTTTGTATATACCATTCTGCTGACATGGCGCCCGATGGTATTGTACGTCAGAGTCGGCGCGTCCGCCGACTGCGGGCGGATCTCCCCCCAGGGCACAAGTCCCAGCTTAATCAGCGCCTGAAACCCGTTGCAGATGCCAAGGGCAAGCCCGTCCCGCTCATCAAGAAGCTTATGGACTGCCTCCGCCATCTTTGCGTTGCGGAATGCAGCCGCAAAAAATTTCGCGGAACCCTCCGGTTCATCCCCCGCAGAAAATCCGCCCGGGAACATAATCATCTGCGCTTTTCCGATGGCTTCCACAAACGCATCGACCGAATCACGGATATCCGCCGCATTCCGGTTTTTAAATACCTTCACAATCGTTCCGGCTCCTGCACGTTCAAACGCCCTTGCACTGTCATACTCACAGTTTGTCCCCGGAAATACCGGAATGAAAACCGTGGGCTCCGCCGTCCGGTGCTTACAGACATAAATCTTTCCGGGCTGATAAACACTGTCCGGAATCTTCCCCGATATCCCCGACTCCGGACGATCCCCCGTCCTCGTCGGAAACACGTTCTCAAGCGTACCGGTCCATGCGCCAAGCGCCTCCTCCATCGTGATCTTTACAGGAGCTTCTCCCGCAGACCTTCCGGGCGTGTTCCCGCAGATAAAGCTGCACTCCGCATTGACGCAGCCGATCTGTTGTAAATCCGCCGCAAGCCCCGCTTCTCCCAAAACCCGTTCCACCTCGACAGCCTTATCTTTCGGGACTTCCGCAACAATATTTCCGAAACCTGGCGCAAACAGCATCTCCTCCGTCACATTTTCATTCAATGTCGCCCCAAGCCGATTGCCGAATCCCATTTTACTCACGGCCGCTGCAAGGCCGTTCCCGTCGAGCGCATAAGCGCTCACCACCGCCTTCTGTCCGATCAGGGTGTGAACGGCTTCATATAGTTTTAACACCTGCCCGTAAACCGGGAGGTCATACGCATCTTTTTGAACCGAAAACAGGAACAACACATTCCCGGCCCCTTTAAACTCCGGCGTGATCAGCTCCTGCTGCCGCGCCACATCGACCGCAAACGAGACAAGCGTCGGCGGCACATCGATATCATTAAACGTCCCCGACATGGAATCTTTGCCTCCGATGGACGGCAACCCAAATCCGATCTGCGCGCGGTAGGCGCCAAGCAGGGCCGCCAGAGGCTGGCTCCAGCGCTCCGGATCCTCGCTCATTCTGCGGAAATATTCCTGGAACGTAAAACGCACCTTCCCGCAATCACCGCCCGCCGCGGCAATTTTTGAGAGCGACTCCAGCACCGCATAGACCGCGCCGTGGAACGGACTCCAGGAAGACAGATACGGGTCAAAACCATAGGACATCAGCGTGACTGCGTCCGATTTTCCCGTCAGAACGGGGATCTTTGCCGCCATCGCCTGCGTCTCGGTAAGCTGATACTTTCCGCCGTACGGCATAAAAACACTCCCCGCCCCGATAGAGCCGTCAAACATCTCCACCAGCCCCCTCTGCGAGCAGACATTTAAGCCCTTAAGCATTGCAAGCCAGGCATCTTTGATTTCATGCCGTTTTATGGCATCTTCCACCTCGCGGGATGCGATTTTGTTCAGATAATTTTCATCCCTTTCCGGAATTGCCACCGCGGCGTCCGTCTCCTGGTGCGCACCGTTTGTGTCCAGAAAGGCGCGGGAGAGATTCACAATCTCTTTTCCCCTCCATTCCAGAACCAGCCGCGGCTCTTTCGTCACCACTGCTACAGCAACAGCTTCTAGGTTTTCCTCGCCCGCGTAGGCAAGAAAGGTATCCACATCGCCCGGAGAGACGACGACGGCCATGCGCTCCTGCGATTCGGAAATGGCCAGTTCCGTACCGTCAAGCCCCGCATACTTTTTCGGCACCTTATCCAGCTGCACGCGGAGCCCTTCCGCAAGCTCCCCGATTGCGACTGACACACCGCCCGCGCCGAAATCATTGCATTTTTTGATGATATGCGCCACTTCTTCCCGCCGGAAAAGTCTCTGGATCTTCCGCTCGGTCGGCGGATTACCCTTCTGCACTTCCGCCCCGCAGACAGCGGTCGATTCGGTGTTGTGGGCCTTTGAAGAACCGGTCGCTCCACCGATGCCGTCACGTCCGGTGCGGCCGCCAAGCAGGACAATGATATCCCCCGGGTCCGACGTCCGCCGGGTGGTATATTTCCCTGACAAATCCAGTTGCAAGCCCCACCTGGTTTCCGTAAGAGCTGTACCCGTGCGCAGCCTCACGGACCAGCTTTTTCTGCGGAAGCTTGCCCGGGATGGTATCTTTCACGGAAACAGTCGGATCCGCCGCCCCTGTCACGCGCATTGCCTGATACACATAGGTGCGCCCGGAGAGCGGATCACGGATTGCGCCGCCCAGGCAGGTCGCTGCCCCGCCAAACGGCTCGATCTCCGTCGGATGGTTGTGCGTCTCATTTTTAAAATTGACCAGCCACTCCTCCGTTTTCCCGTCCACTTCGATCGGAACGACGATCGAACACGCGTTGATCTCGTCGGATTCTTCCTGGTCTTTTAACTTTCCCTCTTTTTTCAGCCGTTTCATCGCCATCAGAGCCAGATCCATCAGACAGACAAATTTGTCGTCACGGCCGCCGTAAAACGCATCATGCGTCTCCTTGTAATCCAGATAAGCGCTCTCGATCGGCTCCCTGTAGTATCCTTCGCCGAATGTTACATGTTTAAGTTCTGTAGAAAACGTGGTGTGACGACAGTGGTCGGACCAGTACGTGTCCAGCACACGGATCTCCGTCACCGTAGGGTCGCGATGCTCTTCCCCTTCAAAATAGCTGCGGATATGCCGGAAATCCTTATATGTCATCGCAAGCCCCAGAGAATCATACAATTTCCGGAATGTTTCCTCCGGCATGTCCGTAAACCCTTCAAAAATCCTGATGTCTTCCGGTTCCTTAAAATCCTGCACCAGCGTTTCCGGTTTTTCAGCCCCTGTTTCCCTCGAATCCACCGGATTGATACAATGCCTCTTTACCACTGCAAGCTCGTCCGCAGTGACCGAACCCTCAAGAACATACGTTACTGCCGTCCGTATGACAGGCTCCTCATCCTCGCTTAACAGCTTGATACACTGCTCCGCAGAATCCGCCCTCTGGTCAAACTGCCCCGGCAGAAACTCTACCGAAAAAACTTCCGCTCCGCCGGCCTGAAACGTCTCCTCATAAACCTCATCTACCGGCGGCTCCGAAAAAATTGTCACCAACGCCTTTTGGTATGTCTCTTCTGAAATATTTTCTACATCGTAGCGGATCAGCACACGTACATTTGTAATGCCTTCGATTCCCAGATAATTTGAGATCTCCGCCTTAAGTTCCGACGCCTTCCCCGCAAAAGCAGGTTTTTTCTCTACATATACTCTTCGGACTTTGCCCATTGTCTCCCTCCATATCCGTCTGAATTACACTGCTGACTGATATTATAGCATAAGAACAAAAATAAGCATAATTAATAAACTTAATTCTATTTATCAGATATAATTATAAAGCATCCTTTTTCTATCACTGCTTCGCCCATAATCCTCACCATCCTTTCTTCATCCTTATTTCCATCCGTAATATGAATAACGATCGTATTGACAAATCCCATAAGATCCACGATCTCATCATCCGATTATTCACCTGCCCGGAAGGCTTTTGCTTTACAGGACGCAGTTTCCCATAAAGCAAAAAGACGCATGGTTTACATTTTGTCCCATGCGCCTT
>CANDFU010000208.1 GCA_947384095.1 uncultured Roseburia sp.
AGGGCTGTTTGGAAAGCCGGAGCGGGTCGATTACCGGGCGAATATGGAGCGGGGAATCGACACCAGCGGGATCCTTGCCATGCAATATCCGGATTTTCAGGCGGCGGCGATCGGGGCGAAAGATTGCGGACCGATGGCATATGCCAGTTTTCTGGGAGATGAGGGCAGGATTCAGGCGGATGAATCGGTCAGCCGTTTTGCGGAGTACACGGTTTTTACAGGGGACGGCGGGATAGAGCATTACGCCGCTAAGGAACGGCGTCACAGGATGTATTATGAATTTGTGGAATTTGAGCGCATTATGCGGGAAAATGACAGGGCGCGCCACGAAGAACTACTACAGCTGAGCTTAAGTGTGGCGGAAGTGATGGAAGAGGCCCGAAAGACAGCCGGGGTGGTGTTTGATGCGGATAAGCCATCACGGGAGAGAAAGGCAGGTGAATAAGGGATGGAGCAGATGTCGCTGTTTGACAGGGAGGTCCCGCAGCCGCTCGCGGCCCGGCTGCGTCCGCAGACGATCGGGGAATATGTGGGCCAGCTTCATTTACTGGGAAAAGGAAAAGTACTCAGACGTCTGATTGAAAATGACCAGGTGTCATCCATGATTTTCTGGGGACCGCCGGGGGTCGGAAAAACGACGCTTGCAAGAATCATCGCAAACCGGACGAAGGCGGCGTTTATCGATTTTTCGGCGGTGACGAGCGGGATCAAAGAAATCCGGGAGGTAATGAAGCGGGCGGAGGAGAACCGGCGGTATGGGGAAAAAACGATTGTCTTTGTCGATGAGATCCATCGGTTTAATAAGGCGCAGCAGGACGCGTTTCTGCCCTTTGTGGAAAAAGGGAGCATTATTCTGATCGGTGCGACGACAGAAAATCCTTCTTTTGAGATCAACGGCGCTCTTTTATCGCGCTGCAAGGTTTTTGTCCTCCACGCCCTGGGGAGCGAAGAGCTGACGGAGCTGCTGCGGCGGGCGCTTTCCGATGAGCGGGGATTTGGCGGTCAGACGATCCGGATTGCCGACGAGACGCTTTCCATGATCGCCGTGTTTGCCGACGGAGATGCCAGGACGGCGCTTTCCACACTGGAAATGGTGGTTTTAAACGGCGATATGGATTCCGGCGGCGCCATTTCCGTCACCAGAGAGACGGTGGAGCAGTGTATATCCAGAAAATCATTGTTGTATGATAAAAAAGGGGAAGAACACTATAATCTGATCTCGGCGCTGCACAAATCCATGCGCAATTCGGATCCGGACGCTTCGGTGTACTGGCTGGCGCGGATGCTGGAAGCGGGGGAAGACCCTCTTTACGTGGCCAGGCGTGTTATCCGGTTTGCCAGCGAGGATGTGGGGCTGGCCGACCCGAAAGGGCTGGAGATAGCCGTAGCCGCGTATCGCGCCTGCCACTATCTGGGAATGCCGGAATGTACCGTGAATCTGGCGCAGGCTGTGGTTTATCTGGCGCTCGCACCGAAGTCCAATGCGCTGTATGCCGCGTATGAACAGGCAAAGGCGGACGCCATGGAACAGATGGCGGAACCTGTCCCGCTCGTGCTGCGCAATGCGCCGACGCGGCTGATGAAAGAGCTGGATTATGGAAAAGGTTATCAGTATGCGCACGATACGGAGGATAAACTGACGGATATGCGATGTCTGCCCGACTCGCTTGCGGATAGACGCTATTATGTTCCGGACGGACAGGGGGAGGAAGCGCGTCTGTCTGCAAGGCTTAAGGAGATAGGCCGGTATCGGCTGACAAATACTTCTCGCGACGTATAATCGGAGTGGTTGATCAATATGCGGTTGAAAGACCGGGTCAGGAAGCGTCCGCTTCGATTTCACGGATCAGATTTACCATTTCGATTGCCCCGACGGCGCAGTCGTATCCCTTATTTCCGGCTTTGGTTCCCGCCCGCTCGATGGCCTGTTCGATGTTTTCGGTGGTGAGAACGCCGAACATGACAGGGACGCCGCTCTCCAGGGATACGGCGGCGATGCCCTTTGACATTTCGCTGCAGACATAATCATAATGAGTGGTCGAGCCGCGGATGACAGCTCCCAGGCAGATGATGGCGTCATATTTTCCGCTCTTTGCCATTTTGGACGCGATCAGCGGAATCTCAAAAGAGCCGGGAACCCATGCCAGATGAATATCGTCCCTGTCCACGTCGTGCCGGAGCAGCCCGTCCATTGCGCCTTCTAAGAGCTTTGATGTGATAAATTCATTGAAGCGGGCGGCCACGATGCCGATTCTGATTTGTTTCGATACCAGTTTTCCTTCAAATGTCTTCATTGTGCGTTCCTTTCTGTTTCATAGTTTAAGATGTGCCCCATGCGGTTCTGCTTTGTTTTCAGATAAAAGAGGTCATGTGCGGTCGCATCCATCTGGATCGGCACACGGTCCGTGATCTGTAACCCAAATTCTTTTAACTGATAGATTTTATCCGGATTGTTGGTCAGAAGCCGCATGCTTTTTACGCCCAGGTGGCGCAGGATCTGCGCGCCGATGTAATATTCGCGCTCATCGCCTCCAAAGCCGAGAGCCAGATTTGCCTCCAGGGTATCCATGCCTTTTTCCTGCAGCTCATAGGCGCGCAGCTTGTTTATCAGGCCGATGCCGCGCCCTTCCTGACGCATGTAGAGCAGGATACCGCGCCCCTCTTTTTCAATCCGTGTCATGGCTGCGGCGAGCTGCTGGCCGCAATCGCAGCGCAGGGAACCGAACGTGTCGCCGGTCAGACACTCGGAGTGGACGCGGCAGAGCACATCATATCCGTCGCCGATATCGCCTTTTACGAGAGCGATATGGTGCTCTCCGTTTAGGCGGTTTACAAAGCCGCAGGCTGTGAAATCTCCATATTTTGTGGGCATTTTTACCGTGGTCACTTTTTCGACCAGGGTGTCATGGCATTTACGGTAATTTTTTAAATCCTGGATTGTGATAAATTTCAGATCCCATTTCTGTGCCAGAGCCCGGAGCTCCGGCGTGCGCATCATCGTGCCGTCATCGCGCATGATTTCACAGCACAGCCCGCATTCTTTCAGGCCGGCCAGACGGCATAAGTCCACCGTGGCCTCCGTGTGGCCCCCGCGTTCCAGTACGCCGTTTTGCTTTGCAAGGAGCGGGAACATATGTCCCGGCCTGCGGAAATCTTCCGGTCCGGCGTCGTCTGCGACACAGCGGAGCGCCGTGACGGAGCGTTCGGCGGCGGAAATCCCGGTAGCTGTCGACACAGCGTCCATCGATACGGTAAATGCCGTCTCGTGATTGTCTGTATTCTGCCGCACCATCTGCGGTAGTTTTAGTTTCTCGACATACGCCCGTGACATCGGCATGCAGATCAGGCCTTTGCCGTGGGTCGCCATAAAATTGATATTGTCTGTGGTGGCAAATTCTGCTGCGCAGATAAAATCGCCTTCGTTTTCACGTCCTGGATCGTCTGTCACCAGAATGATTTTTCCGTTTTTCAGATCGTGGAGCGCCTCCTCGACTGTGTGAAATGCTTCCATGTTTCCCTCCGTTTCTGCGCTGCTTTCCGGGTCCTGCCGGCTAAAAGCCGCAATTTGATAAAAAGTTTCTTGTGATGCCGCTCTCTTTCTGCTGTAGCGGAGCGGGAGCCGTCTGCTTTTCCATATATTTTCCGATGAGATCGGTCTCCAGATTGACGATGCTGCCGACCCCCCGTTCCTGCAAAACGGTCTGCTTTACCGTGTGGGGAATGGCGGAGACGGAAAAATCATGTGGGCTGACGCGCGCCGCCGTCAGGCTGATGCCGTCGACCGCGACGGAGCCTTTTTCCACGATATAGCGCATAAGCGCGGGGGCTGCCCGGACCGTAAACCAGACGGCGGTATCGTCGCGCCGGATGCGGATAATTTTTCCGGTGCCGTCTATATGCCCGGCGACGATATGTCCGCCAAAACGTCCGTCCGCGGCCATGGCCCGCTCGAGGTTTACGTGGTTTCCGCAGGTGAGTTTTGCCAGGGACGAGCGGTTTAAAGTTTCATGCATGATATCTGCAGAAAAACGGCCCGGGTACAGGGCAGTGACGGTCAGACAGACGCCGTTTACCGCGATGCTGTCTCCGATACCAGTGCCTTCCAATACGTTTGAAGCTCGTATGGTCAGCATGGCGGAATGCCGTCCGTGTGTGAGACGCTCTACGGTTCCGATTTCTTCAACAATCCCCGTAAACATAGATCGGAAGAGCACACGTCTGAACTCCAGTCACCTCTCGTCATCGC